>QMUN01000239.1 GCA_003660605.1 Thermococci archaeon | reverse complement strand
CCTAATATTTAAAAGTTATTTATTAATAAGGGAGAAAACATTTAAATATTATTTGAGAGATTTTACTTAAAGGTGATCAGAGGGTAACGATAAACAAGACACTGGGAGAAATTCTGGATGAGACAGCCAAAAAATTCCCGGAAAAAGAAGTAATAATCTTTGAGGGCAAAAGAATTACGTACAGAGAGTTAAATGAAAAGGTAAACGAGTTTGCATCAGGGCTTTTAAAACTTGGAATTAGAAAAGGGGACAAAATAGGGCTATGGATGCCCAATTATCCTGAATGGGTAATTGCCTACTTCGGCATAGCAAAAGCGGGTGGAGTGGTAGTTCCGATGAACACAAGATACAAAACTCACGAGGTAGAGTATATTCTGAACAACTCGGAAGCTGTAGCTTTGGTAATGACAGATGCATTTGTCGGCATAGATTTTATAAAAATGATGAATGATTTGAGAGGAAAAATTCCAAAATTGAAAAGTGTAATTGTTTTTGGAAAACCTGAAGAAGATATGCACGAATTTTATGAAATATGCGAAAAAGGTAAGGATTGGGAGAATGATAAAGATTTTGAAGAAAGAAGAAAAAGTTTAACACCTGAAGACTGCGTCTTTATTCTCTATACATCAGGGACAACGGGAAATCCAAAAGGAGCCATGCTTTCTCACAATAATATGGGTACAAACGCAAGAGATGTTACTGGGGTTCTGAAAACTACGGAAAAGGACAGATTTTTATTAGCAGTTCCCTTTTTCCACTGTTTTGGATGTGTGATGGGTATCCTTGGAAGCATAATTTACGGTGCCTCAATGGTACCAATGCTCGTCTTTAAGGGAAAAGAAGCCATGGAACTCGTTGAAAAAGAAAAAATCTCTATACTTTACGGTGTTCCTACAATGTTTGTACTGGAACTGGAAGCTTTTAGAAAATACGGATACAATATAGATTCTCTGAGAACGGGAATAATGGCAGGTGCACCGTGTCCCGTAGAGATAATGAGAGGAGTAATGGAAGAGATGCACTGCAATGTCTGTATCGCATATGGGTTGACAGAGGCTTCTCCTGTAATAACAATGACAAGGTTTGATGATCCTGTAAATAAAAGAGTGGAAACTGTTGGCAAACCTCTCCCAGGTATTGAAGTGAGGATAGTTGACGATCTGCACAAAAGCGTACCTACAGGCAGTAGAGGAGAACTTGCTTGCAAAGGTTACAATGTAATGTTGGGGTATTATAAGATGCCTGAAAAAACTAAAGAAGCTATAGATGAAGAAGGATGGCTATATTCGGGCGATCTGGCAGTGATGGATGAGGAAGGATACATAAGCATAGTAGGCAGAAAGAAAGATATGATAATTGTAGGAGGATTTAATGTATACCCAAGAGAGATAGAGGAGTTTCTATTCACCCACCCAAAAATACAGAACGTTTCTGTCATAGGAGTTCCTGATAAAGTTTTCGGTGAGGTCGTAATGACATATGTAATTCCAAAAGAGGGTGTTAATTTAGATCCCCAGGAAATTGCTAAGTTCTGCAAGGGAAAGATAGCGAATTTCAAGGTACCGAGATATGTGAAGATCGTGGATCAGATGCCAATGACAGCTTCAGGCAAGATCCAGAAATACAAACTGAGGGAAGAAGCTCAGAAACTACTGGAAACTGGAGAGTTAAAACCTCTAAAGTTAAAGTGATTCTTTCAGTTTTTTATTTAATTTTTCTAATTTTTTCCTGCTTTTTTCTAAGGCTTTATTGGCATATTTTACCAGAAATCTGAGGTACTCTTCATTCACAAGAAGTTCCCTTTCTCCGAGAGGAACATCTATCCTCTCCGTGGATAGTATCTCAACTATTATTTTATTTGATATAGATTTTATTCCGCTGTTTTTGAACCCGCATGAAAAAGCCAGATCCCTGATCTCTATAGCACTTTTTAGATCGTACGAGGCTACGTGTATTATCGGTGACTGTGAGATAAGAAAAACTACTCCCGTATTCCTAAATCTTAGAAATTCTGTCAACTCTTCATATTTTATTTTTCTATGCCATTTTCCAAGAAAAACTGATCCCTTTTTATCTCCCAACTCAGGCATCCAGATCAGAACTATTCTCCCAGCGCAGCTTGAAGTAGTGTAATACTTCTTTTTAGAGTTTATCAGTTTTAGAGTCTCCAGTATTTCAGGATCTACCTTATTTTCATTAATAGCTTCAGCAAGTTTAAACATTACTGCCTCTTTTCTTTTTTCAAACATTTAGATCTCCATAGGAGCAAGATAGAAACGAATTGTAGCCTTATCACTGGAATATTCTAGTTTTAGAGGCGTGTCCTTGTTTCCAAAAGATATATCTATATACTCCACTGACGTTGCAGTTTTTAAGAAGCTTAGTATATAACTCAAATTACACTTGCTGATGCACTCGTTATCTACTTTGAAAATTTCTATAGCGTCATTTGCTTTAGATACATTTACAGATGTTTTAACACCATCTTCTTCAGCAAAAAATGTTATCT
>QMUN01000238.1 GCA_003660605.1 Thermococci archaeon | reverse complement strand
TTTGTCTCCTGTATATATTTTTTGATACTCTTTGGCGAGATCTGGATAATGCTCTTTAAGCACATTAAGAAAGTAATCTTTCTGCCTTCCATCTTTCAGCGTCATCCCTCCGAAGATAACAAAGTCTAAACCAACTTTGTTCGCTTTTTTTACACTTTCTTCCATCAATTCTTGTTTATTTGTTCTGAAGGGGATCACGGGAAGTAAAAACATACCGCATGGAATGCCTTCACTCTTGAAAAAGGCAAGCGTTTTCAACCGCTCGCTTGGAGGTGGAACTCCAGGTTCAAAGATAGCGCTTATCTTGTCATTGACTGACGAAAAACTGAAACTTACAATTGCTCTATTCTTTTCGTTGATTTTTTTTAGAATATCGATATCTCGTTCGATGAGCGTAGATTTTGTGAGCATATGTACAGGAAGATTGTATTCATACATGAGCTCGAGGGCTTTTCGAGTTAATTGATAACTCTTTTCAATCGGCTGATAGCTGTCACCAACACCTCCGCCAATCATGATAAAACTCTTTTTGAGAGGAGTACGTTTTCTTTTTGGTTTTAATTCTCGACGTAATAGCTCTATGGCATTCACTTTTACTGTAACATCTTCCCCAAACTCCCCGTCAACGTTATATTTTTCCGATCTTCCGTCACAATAGACACAATTATGGGCACATCCTCTGTAAAGATTCATACCATAATGGGAAATAAACCACGAATCTATTTTTTTGTGTTTGCGCAGTATGGATTTTGCTTCAATTTCTTTTATAGTCATCTCTTTTATATCTCCTTTTCTTGTATTTATACTCATCTGTTTTTAATATATTCTTTCTCTTGAATTTTTTTTATGATCTGAGTCTGTATCTTTTTCTCTATTTCGTCATTCATTATCTTCATTGACTTTCACTTCTTCCTTAACTTCAATTCAACTCTGTTTTATCGAGAATTTTTTTAAGATTTTTTAGCTCTTATGATTTCACGGCACTTCCAGGACATCTATCTCTCATTTCACATTTTGCACATGCCTTTTTTCTATTTATCGTCCCGCTGTACATCGAGACTGCAAGAAGCAAGACCAATACCAAAACCTTTTCATAAGAAAAGCTTAAAAGCGATACAACAAGGCAAGCTATAGGAGCGAGTGTTAGAAAACCGTATACTATCGGAGCAATTTTTATACCAGTGCAGTTATCAAAGCTTTCTTCCTCTTTTTTAAAAAATAGTGCAGATAACTTTCCCCATCCCATAGAACACCATTTGTCATAGTAATAACAGTGTGTGCACACCATTTTTCTCAGAATAACGTAAACCATCACAATCGCAAAGAGAAGATAGATCAATGCAATGATCGAGTTCAAAAAGAAACATCCTAACGTTCCCAGAAAAATCCACAAAACCATAAAAAAGTTTCCTATTAAAATATCTTTTTTTGAACACATAACATCACCAACTTTTGATAAACTTTATACTTTTATGAAAGTTAACTTTATAAACTTTTTGTTTTAGAAGTATTTATGGATGTTAGAAAATCTGTTATTGAGGATTTTGAGGGGATGGTGCAGGGAGTTGGGTATGATCAGGTTTATGGCAGGATCTTTGGGATATTATGGGTATCGGATAAAGAAAAATCCTTAGATGAGATATGTAAAGAGAGTAGTTACGCATTATCAACTGTCAGCATTGTTTTAAAGGAAATGTGGAAGTTCGGGATAGTTAGAAGGATAAAGAGAAAAGGTGACAGAAAAATTTACTACAAAACAGATTTAAAGATATCGGATCTCTTCAACGTCTTTTTGTCAAAACTTTTTTTAGAAGGATTGTACCACATGCAGGAAAGGGAAAAAGATCTCAAAAGTCTTGAATTAAAAGACAAAGATAAGGCAATCGTTGATAAATACCTAAAAGAAATGAAAGAATTCAGAAAAATGCTTGAAGAGATATCACTTCTCAGGTGATTCCTTTTTCTTGGTCTCAGAGATCTTTATCTCTATCTTTACAGGAATGAGTGGAGGTTTAAACTTCATTTCTTTTGGAGAATCTAAAGAAAGTAACTCAGATACCCCTTTTTCTAAAACTGTAATACGTTTTTTTATTATCTCCAGAGGAGAAACTGCATTGTAAACATATGGATTTCTTCCGGCATTTTCTATTTTCAATTTTTCTCTTTCAAGTACTCCTTCCTTTACCATCTCTGTAAGTACCTCTCTTACGGTAGTGGGATAGAGCCCTGCTTCTTCTATGATCTCTTTTGCAGTCGCTCTCTTTTTTTTCAGTAGGTACAGATAGACTTTTGATTTTGCATCCCCAATATTCAGCCATCTCAATGTTTCTGTCAAAAAGCTTTCTTTCTCCCTGTCTTTTTTCAATTCTTTTATCTCTTCTTTTAATTTTTCTATCTCTTTTTTATAATCCTCTTCCATAGTTTAACCTTTATTTGATTTTCCATTCTTTTATAAGCGAAAAAAAAGCAATCTTATCTATAATTTCTATGTTTTTTATTCCCAATATATTTAAAAATTTAGAGTTTGCAT
>QMUN01000237.1 GCA_003660605.1 Thermococci archaeon | reverse complement strand
TACTAATCCTGTATGCACATTTATAAGAAGATCACTTTCTTCTTTTATCCTTTTTATAACTGGTAAGAAATTGTCTAAGGGTACTTTTCCATTAGAATCACATCCTCCAGAGATTAAAGCACCTTTCAGATTGTTGTTCATGCAGAGATTGTATAAACCCTCAGGAGAAATGGGGATCATGTGTTTTAGATATATTCCCTGACAGTGCTTGCAGTTTAAGGAACATTCTTTTCCTGTAACAGACAATGCTGGAAAAGATTTTCTAGTCGGATTGTATAACATTTTTCTCCTCAAAGGCTTTTTTAAATATTTTCCTGAAATCTTCTAAATTTATTCCTGGAGCTTTTACATCGCTTAAAAACTCTTCAATAGCCTTTATAGACTCTTTTTCCGTTTTTGCCTTTAGTTTGTTCTCTAAATCCAAAACAGAATCTTCAGGATAGATAAAAAAGTCGCCTGTTATTTTCAGATCCTTTATTTTTGAATTTTCTATCTCTATATCAAACTTTATAAGACCTCCTTTTGCTTTATGCTCAACTATCATAAGAGAGATAGTGTAGCAATATATAAAAACTTGCTTGAGTAACCTTTATAAAGCATGAGAAAAAGGAGATAATATGGCAAAAGGAAAAACAAAAAAAGAAGGAGCACTCCCTCCTACAGGCGCTGGGTTAATAAGATACTTCGATGAAGAAACGAGAGGCATTAAGATGAGCCCTTACATTGCGGTAGGGATATGCATAGCATCAGGGGTAATTATTGTTCTTCTTCAGATACTAAGGTGAATCAATAGATGTCTTTTAACCTATATCTTATTTTATTTATAGTTCTCGGATTCTGGGGAGTAATGAATTATCTCTCACCATTTTTAAAAGATCGTGGGGTAGAAGTTGCAGGATTCACTCTTCTATGGAGAACAAAAAAGTTTATGGGAGTAATAGACAATCTCTCTAAAAAATTTGGAAAATTCTGGGATTATTTTGCAAAATTTGGCATAATTGCATCTTTATTTGGATGTAGTTATATAATCTACTTTTTATTTAATGAAGCTCTTAAAATGGCCAGGACATCAAAACCTCAGCCAGTGGCCACTTTGGTGATACCTGGAGTAACGATTCCTCTATGGTACGGTTTAATAGGCATTATAACATTAGTGATAGTCCACGAGTTTGCTCATGGAATAGTCGCACGAAGAGAGAACATACCTTTAAAATCGGTGGGGGCAGGAATTTTCATAGCTCTCCCCCTGGCATTTGTCGAGCCCGAAGAGGAGGAAATGAAGAAAGCATCCCCATGGGCAAGAATAAAAGTGTATGGAGCAGGATCTACAGCAAATTTTGCTCTTGGATTTATAGCTCTTCTTTTTTTAATATCTCTTAATCCTATGATAACGGCAGACGGAATCGAAATAAACAGTGTCCAGGAAGATATGCCTGCTTATGGCGTGTTAGAAAAGGGAATGATTATCTATGAGGTCAACGATATTGCTTTTCAGAATATAACAGAATTTTCAGATATAATGTCAAAGTTTAAACCGGGGGACAAAATTGCATTGGAAACTAATAGAGGAGTTAAAGAAATAGTACTAACTGAGAATCCAGAAGATCCAACTAAGGGACATATAGGAATTTTAATAAAACCTCATTTAACAACTAAATACGGCAGTTTTTTACTGCCAGTCTATTTCTCACTTTATTGGATATCTATGTTAAATATCAATATCGGACTCATTAATCTCCTGCCTGTACCTCCCGTTCTTGACGGCGGGAAGATCGTTAAAGAATTGATGGAGATGAAGGTTTCTAAAAGAGTTTCAAATACTATTTCTGCAGTTCTGGCAGTAGTTTCTATATCATTGGTGGTAATAGCTTTTTTCCCTAAAATTCTCGTGATCATATGATAAAAGTAAGGTTTCTGAGGGAAGATAAAGAAGAACTTATAGAGTATAAAGAAGACCTTAAAATAGAAGATATTTTAAGAAAATTCGGCTACAGCTCTGAAACAGCAGTCGTCAAAAGAAATGGGAAAATAAATACCGAGGATGAAAATGTCGAGGATAATGACGATATTCTCATAATTTCAGTGGGTAGTGGATAAATGTACTGCAAATGCGGAAAAAAAGCTATAATCTTCAGAAGATACTCTGGAGAAAAATTATGCGAGAGATGCTTTAACAAAAGCATGATAGATAGGGTAAAAAAAGTAATCAGGAAGTATTCGTTGATAGAAAAAAATGATCTTGTAGGTGTTGCTGTCTCAGGAGGAAAAGATAGTCTCGTACTTCTTCATATATTAAAAAAACTTTCAAAAAATTATCCCTTTGATCTAATTGCTGTAACAATAGATGAAGGTATAAAAGGCCACAGAGATAAGACAATTGAAATAGTTAAAAAAAAGTGTAAATTGCTGGGAATCGAGAGTAAAGTCTATTCTTTTAAAAAAGAGCTGGGACAGTCTATGGATGAGATAGCAAAGAGGGATCGCAAACTAAGTACATGTTCATACTGCGGTGTTTTCAGGAGGTATTTATTGAATAAAAAAACAAGAGAACTAGGAT
>QMUN01000236.1 GCA_003660605.1 Thermococci archaeon | reverse complement strand
TAAATAGAGTGATGAAATTCAAAAAAAATCCAGATTATTATGTAAATCTCGAGGAAAAAGAAGATATTATCTCTTTCTTCTTGTTGTGCCAGAGTTTAGCATTGTCTCCAAACTCTCAAAAGAGTTTCCATGCTTTAAACATTTTGAAACAAACGATACATAAGAGACTGGAGATAAATCCAGATATAACAGATATGAAAGAGCTCATGAGCATAGAACCTTCAGATCTCAGAGGCGAGGATACGTACAGATTAAAATCTTTGAAAAACGCTCCTGCAGAGTTTATGCTGAACTGGTATGAAGTTTACGATGTGATCGATCCTGTGTCAGAGTATATTCTTAAAGGAAAAGTTCATGTTTCCAAATATGAACTTGCGAAGATATACGTTGAGGTTTTGGGTAAAAAAATATATAGATATTTAAATAGCATTTCAGAAGCTATAATAAAGGCAGACCATCCTCTTCATAAAAAGATTTTAAATTCTATAAAATTCTACTCTGCACCTATAAAAACAACAGAAAAGCTTTCTTCAAATAAATTCCCTCCATGTGTCAATGCATCTTTTAACGGCGTTTCTGCAGGGACACGAAACTATGCCGTAACAGTTCTTTTGACTTCTTTTTTATCCTATGCGAGAATTTTTCCTTCTACAAAAATCTTTGACAGGAATTTCAATGTGAAGCTTCAGGAAAAAGAGATCGAAGTTATTCTAAAGGAGATAGTACCAATGATTTTTGAAGCTGGAGGCAGATGCGATCCTCCTCTTTTCAAAGACCAGCCAATAGAAAAGGAGAACGTATTTTATCACTTAGGATTTGGGCTTACTTCATCTCCAAATATAAAAGACTTTGGAAGGTCAAAATGGTACCTGCCTCCTAATTGTTCTAAAATACGAGAAAACGCTCCTTCTCTATGTCATCCTGATGACTTCTGCAGAAAAAAATTCTATCAGATTATTGACAAGGAGAAGGCATCTAATCTTATAAAAGCATCAGAAAAAAGAGATAAAAAAAGCCTGGGAGAAAAAATTCTGGAGGCATTGGAAAAATGTGATACTGTAGAAAAGATGAGTTCTCAATTGAATATTTCCGAAAAAGAGATCGAAAAACAGCTTGACATCCTAATAAGAAATAAGATAGTTGGATACAAAGGAATAAACAATCCTCTCATATATTATATAAGAAGAAAAAGACTACCCTAACTCCATCATCCTTTCTATAGCTTTTCTTGCTCTTTTGGCTATATCTGGATCTACTTTCACTACTTTATCCTTCTTTTTCATTACATTGTAAAGTTTTGGAAGGGTATGCTTTTTCATATTTGTGCATACAGCTTTTTCAATACAATAAAACTCTTTTTCAGGAAATTCTTTTTTCAATCTGTAGCACATTTCTTTTTCCGTCCCTATGATAAACTCCTCATCATCAATAGCCTTTTTTATCATCTGGGATGTCGAGCAGATGTAATCAGCTATTTCCTGTACTTCGGGTGTACATTCCGGATGGGCTAAAACTGAAGCATCAGGATGTTCTTTTTTCATTTTCAGGATATCCTCCTTTGTGATCATAAACTCGTGAACTCTGCAGTGGCCGAACTCTGGCAGAGGTATTATCTTTTTGTCTGTATGTTTCTGTGTGTACCATGCAAGATTTTTATCAGGTCCAAAGAGAATGGTCTCCTCCTCAAGAGAATTAACAACTTTAACAGGATTGGCTGATGTACAGGTAATATCTGCTTCTGCCTTTGCTTCTGCCAGAGTATTGACATAAACAACTACGGCAGCCTCAGGATACTTTTTCCTTGCTTCTTTTATTCTTTCAGCAGGGAGCATTGCAGCCAATGGACACTTAGAGGTATCATCAGGAATAAGAACAGTTTTATCGGGTTTCAGAATAGCAGCTGTCTCTGCCATGAAGTTCACACCGCAAAAAATAATATATTTGGCATCTACATCCTGAGAAATTCTACACAGTTCTAGGGAATCCCCTTTAAAGTCTGCTACATCCTGGATCTCTGGAATCTGGTAATTATGAGCGAGAATTACAAAATCTCCTGTTTTTTTCAGTTCTAATATTTTATCTTTGAACATACTTCCATCTCAAAAGAAACCTTTATTAACCTTTCTGATTATAACATTGTTATATGAAGCTTCCGTGCGAAGTTATAGCAAAAGAGATCCTGCCTTCAATAAGGTCTGCAGTTGTTTTTATCCTCTATAATGAATACGGTCTCACACAGACAGAGATAGCTGAGAAGATGGGAATAACGCAGGCTTCTGTAAACCAGTACATACAAGAAACAAGAGGTAAAAACAAAATTATTTTAGAACAGATTCCAGAGATTAGAGAAAAATTAAGAGAAATGGCTGAGATAGTTTTAAACGATGAAAAGTATTCTGATTCTCTCTGTAATCTCTGCAAAGACATAAGAAAAGATAAGGTATTTTGCAAGATATATAAAAACTTATGCAGCGATTAATCCACAAAATTCAGAATTTCACTTAATTTTTTTATTTTTGGTGCATACTCCGCGTCTTTTACCCTTGCTATCAATACAGT
>QMUN01000235.1 GCA_003660605.1 Thermococci archaeon | reverse complement strand
GTAACCTTCTATCCATTTGCATTTTATGGTGCCACCTCATGTTAAAGCGGCCACTATTTTTATATAATATCCTTTGTCTTTAGAAGTGTGATTCCCTCAACTTTTTCAAAATCACGATCTTCACTCCATAGAGGTGCTTCTAATCTCAGTACTAATGCAAGGATATCCACATCTTTTTTGTCTATGCTTCCGATCAGTTCTTCTGCTTTCTTGAGATTATCTTTATAAAATTCTTTGGGATAATAATGCAGTGGAAGTAATGATAATGCATATTCTATAGTTTCCTCTTCTATTCCAGACTTTTCTGAGATATAAGGAAAGTATTTCCGAACTTCATTTATTGTATGTTCTGTTGTACAAAAACGAAATCTTCTTTCAAAGAAAATACTTCTTGAGGTACCACCAATTAATCCTGCAATTATAGGGTTTGCATCTACGACAATGGTGATCTTCATTCCCGAACCCTTTCAAACTCGTCAAGTATCTGTTTTGCAGAGACACCTTTTGATCTTAATCCTGTGGCAATCTGATCAGTAATGTTAAAGAAAATCTGCTTTTTCAGTTCTAAAATCTTCTCAGAGACAGCTTCCTCTACAAACTCGTTCTCACTATCAAATCCAAACTCATCCATGACCATTTTAATATCCTTTTCAGTCTTCTCAGAGAATTTGATCTTTCTTTCCATCATGACACCTATGATATCTTGGGTAAATGGTTATATTAAGTTTTCGATTGTGCTCCTCCAACTTTTCATTATATCACCCCTACTGTCTATTGCAATACCCATTCTTCAAATTCATCAGGTTTTGGATATCAATGAGCGTTGTAACAACAGTTCTAAACGTTTTAGGCCTCATAGTTTATTTTATTATTCCCAGAGCTTCCTCAGGTTCCATTGTTTGTATATATTTCTTTGATATTTCCCTTAATTCTTTATCCCTGGTAATGAGAGCGTCCACATTAATTGTTTTTGCTAGAGCCAGTAATATGGAGTCAAAAGGATCTAAAGGATGATTAGCTTGTAGTTTGTTGGCTTTTAGCAAGACTAAACTGTCAGGTACAGAAACATTAAACTTGGATGACATATCAACAATCGCATTTTCAATTACGTCATCTTCAAATTTCTTTTTTCTTCTTAAAACAAATCGCAGTTCAAAAAAACTCAGGAGACTTATAAAGATGTCTATTTTTCCCTCTTCATGAAGCGTGATAAGGCTCAAAGGTGCTTTCCAGAGAGATTTTTCCTCCGCAAGCCAGTTTATAAGAATATCTGTATCAAAAAGATATCTATAGTTTCCCATATAACGTTCCCCTCAGTTCTTTAAGATACTTCTTACTTTCTTTGTCGTGAGGGATGGCGCCTTTAAATTTTCCAAGCCATTTTTTACCTATTTTCCCCCTTTTTTTCTTCTTAAACATTTTTGTAGACTCCACTATCTCAGAGAGATTTACTGCCATAGCTTTATTTTTTGCTACAGACATAAAAATGTTTCTCAGGAACTACTGTGTTGTAGAGTTATCATCAAGAACATTATCTCCACTCTGAAGCCTTGTGTTGCAGCTCAACGGAAGTGAATTTCTCCTTTACTTCTGATAATCCTCCCTCCCAGTCAAATTTGAACTTTTTCATCTCAATATCCCTTTTATTCATAATTCTCACCTCTTTTAATTATCGGATCACTATTCTAGGAATAGAATTTCTCTGTGTCTTCAAGAGCATCTCCTCCCACAGACGCTATACCGGACAATATCTGCCAATGGTGGAAATCGGCGATTAATTATCTTTCTTAAATTCATTTAACTCACCTTTATATTATAAGATATATTATTATAGAGAATATGAACCATAATACAAAGAGCAGGCCGAAAAATGTGAGTATCCATATACCTGCTTTCTTTATTGTTTCTACTGTATCATCTACATCACTTCTCTGATGCGATTGTTCTCTCTGGAATCTTTCTTCCTTATATTTTTTGATAAACTCTCTTTTCTGTTCGTCTGTCATCGTTGACCAGAGCATATCTCGTAATACTCTATCGTTTTCATACAGAGTTTCTATGTTTTTCTTTAAGAGTCTGTAATCCTTGGATGTGCTTAATTTTCGTGTTCCGAATATTGCTAAAATTGTTTCTCCTAATGACATTTAGATCACCTCTATTTTATCTTTAGTTGTCTCTGCAAAGTACCACAGAGAAGCGTATGACAGATGGAAGCACCAGAGAGTGATGATGCCTATATAGCTGTATAGAAACAGTACTATCGCTATAGACTGTATCGTCAAATAGAGTACGATACTTCCTTTTTTGTTTTTCTCTCTGTCTTCTTTCCAAAAAGGAAAAGTGAAGAGTTTTGCGATTCTATTCATTTATATCGCCCTCGCCTTTTTTAGATTGAGAAGTAACTTGTACGCATCGTGTATCTCTATGAATCTTTTTTCCGCATACCAGTTGTGATTATTGTCAGGGTGCCATTTTTTTACTGCTTTTCCGTATGCTTTTTTTATTTCTCTCTCACTCTCATTTCCTTTAAGATTGAGAACACGAAGAGCTTTCGCTTTTAGATCACTTTTTTGATAATGCTCTTTCTTTTTT
>QMUN01000234.1 GCA_003660605.1 Thermococci archaeon | reverse complement strand
TCTTAAATATTTTATATATATCAATGAGAAGATACGAATTGGAAGAAAGAATTATCTTGGAAAAGAATGTAAAATCTATATTTAAAATTCCCATATATCTGGCTTTTCTTTATCAAAAATTCTGTGAAAAACTTTTTGGAAACTGGTACAAGCCAATATTTTTCCTTTCTACAGCTTATATCCTACCTCTTTCCTTATATTTATGGTTTAAAAATAAAATACTGAAAGTATTATCATTTTCCTTGCTGATATTTTATGCAATTCTGTTTTTCAAAGGCTGGTGGATATTTATTCCAATATTTTTGATTTTGGGGATATTTTTAAAGTTTTTAGCATTTTTGTATAAACATTTCAACATCGAAGAAATGGAAACAGTGAAAATAGAAAAAGAAACGATAGGAAAAATAGATATAGTATCTCTGGGTCTCATATTATTCATTTTCATTTCTTTTGTTGCCAATTGGTACAAATTTGTGCCAAATAACGTGGATACGTGGTACCACTTAGCTGTTGCAAGAAAGATACTCGAGTTTGGCACGATTCCTGTCTGGGACTCATGGGAGTTTGCTCCTGCAGGAAGACCGCATCTGTATCCTCCTTTGCTTCATCTATTAATAGCATTCTGTGCAGGTGCGAAAGAAAACATAGTGGATGGAGGAAGAGTCTTACAGTCTCTATTTTATCCTGCAGCTCTATTTACAAACTGGCTTTTTGTGAGGTATATTCTTGACAGAAAAACAGCTTTTCTGGCTCTGATCTTTCTTTCAATGGATATGGGATTTTTAATGATTAACGCAATGATCCTTCCAAGCATGCTGATCAATATATTTCTTCCACTACTATTAATATGTTTTTTAAAGAGGAAATTCATTTTATCCGTTATTTTGATGGCTCTCTGTCTTTATTCCCATTTGAGTTTTCCCTTTATAGTATTATTCTGTTTATTTTTGTTTTCTAGAAAATATAACTATATGGATTTCTATAAAAAATTCGTCATATTCTCACTGATATTATATTTGCCGTGGTTTTTGAGGATACTCGGAAATTTCAATGCACTGGAAAATACAATACAGACGTTTTCATCGCCTATTCATATAGTCTTCGGCTTTTTGAGTCTTCAGTTCTTTAACCCTATTCTTATATCCCTTGGAATAATAGGATACAGAAAAGCCAGTGAAAAATACAATATTATAAAGATATTCCTCCTCGGGAGCCTTCCAATTCTCGTATTTTATGGGGGGAGATACTGGTTCCATACTATGCCTTTCTGGGCGATTATGATAGCTTCTCTTACCAAAAAATATCTTAAAAATAAAAAAAGAATCGCTCTATTTCTTATAATAGGACTCATACCTACCTTTGATATCGTTTTATTCGAAAACTTTGGAGTTATTCCAAGCCTGACGGGCGAAGATGCTGCCATATTGTGTGGACAGAAAGAGGGATAGCATTTGAAAGTCTTTACGATAAAGATTGTGAAGCATTGAGAGAGTATATCCTAAACAATACAGATGAAGATGAAATAATAGGTGTCGACGAGGCGTGGGTCGGCGATATGATCGTTGCCCTTACAGGAAGAAGAGTCAACAGCGGTGCATGGTGGGAAGTTTCTCCTGTAGAGGAAAAAACAGAAGATATAAAAATCTATGTCTCTTTAGAACCTATAAGCGAGTTTAAAATTGGAAAATTCTACATCCTGAAGGTGAGTTAATGGGCGTTGAAAAAGCAAAACTTGAAGAAAAACCTTTGAGAATTATGAGGATTCATTTTATCGATATAGATATGCTAAAACCCCATGAAGCACTAGATCCTTTGGAACTGGAACTTTTTATTAAAAGCATGAATGAAAAAGGTGTTTTTTATAAACCAATGCTCGTGGATAAAAACTCGTTTGTGATACTTGATGGACATCACAGGTGGGCAGCTCTAAAAAAGATGGGTGCAAAGAAGATCCCGTGCATCTTTTTAGATTATTTTGATGAAGAAATAAAACTCTATACCTGGTATCCTGTTCTAAACGAAAAACTTGAAAAGATCCTGAAATTCTTTAATCACAAATCTCTAAGCGGATACGAAAAATATCTTGAAAAGTATAGCTTTGTCATTACCGATGGTAAAAAATATTACGGCTTAAAAGATAGGAAAGATATTATAAGGTATATCGAAAAAAAAGGATACAATTTTGAGTATGTTGACACGATAGAAACAGCTTTAAAAGAAACGAGAAATGGCAAAACAGCTTTTTTAAGAAGATCACTGACAAAAAAAGAGGTCATTGAAAAAGCATCGAGAAACGAAGTTTTTTCACCCAAGACAACAAGACACTGGTTTCCTTATAAGTATCCATATCTCTATATAAAGAAAGAGGAGATGATTCGGTGAAAAAAGATATATCCTTTGAAATAGAAAAGAGCTTCTGGGATGAAGTCGTAAATAATCTCTGCAAAATTTTGAATGAAGATAAAAAAGATGTGGAAAGAGGGATACTTTTCTTTTTCGGCAAGCACTGTGGAGATTATCTTGAAAAATTCTGCGGAGATATAGATAAAGAAACTAAAAAAGAGCTAAAAATTGCAATAATACATTCAAAAC
>QMUN01000233.1 GCA_003660605.1 Thermococci archaeon | reverse complement strand
GTGGCATCTCCTTCTATTGTAACATATTTTGCATTTTCTTTTATCTTTCCCCATGATACTCCTTCTCTCACTCTCGCACCGGAAAGAGAGCCGTCCCATTCTGGTGCTGTGGTAATGTAAACAGCATAATCCAATCCCCCTCTGAACTGGTTCCACCATATCGTATGGTGCTTTGAGATTCCACCTCCGATCATCAAAGCCCCTGTTTTTTTGGCGGAATATATTATCTCAGAGAGCTCTGTTTCATCTTTCAGCGGGTCTACTCTCAATTTGTTTTCCTGGGCGTACATCCATACCTGAAACCCGAATGCACCATCCGTGATACCTGGGATAAATATAGGTATCTTGTTTTTATACGCCCAGTAAACTATGGAGTCTTTGGAGCTTATATTTTTTCCAATCTCCCATATGAGCTCCTTTGAAGAGTAATCTTTATTCTCTATCTTCTCAAATATCTTCTGGAGTTTTTCTTCGAGAATTATACCGTAAGATTCGTTTGGAACCAATACATTTCCTAACCTGTTTATCCCTTCTCTATGAAGTTTAACATCGTCTAAATTGAAGTCTCCATGGTAATAATCTTTCCAGATTCTTGCCAGATCGTGGTCTAAAGTCCCGCACGTGGTAATAATACAATCAAAGAGTTTGTTTTTTATCAGATCTTTTATAACACCCCTAGTACCAGTAGCTATTATACATGCGGGAAATGAGAGGAACTTGTAGCATTCTTCTTTCTCCATTTTTTCCAGAATATTCAATCCCAGAGCCATTTTTTTACCGGTGAATCCGCCAGCTTCATACATCTCATCTATTAGATCCTTAAGACTCATGTCTTTCTCTATCTTTATATCCTCAACTTTTTTCTGCAAACGATCACCTTAGAAATCAAAGCCTTTAATCAGGGATTTTTTCAGTATATCCCAGGAGCTGTCTTCCTGACAGATGAGTATATACTTCTTTACTCTGGAAAGTTCTTTTGTTTTCTCAAGAGCATCTTCAAAGTTTCCTATAGAGTCTATATAGCCCATTGACACAGCATCACTTGCAAGATATGCCATTCCGTTAGCGTCTTTTCTCACCGTCTCTATATCCATGTTTCTGTTTTCTGCCACTGTTTTTATGAATTCCTCGTATATAAGGTCTATCTGCAATTGGAGCAGTGCTTTCTCTTCTTCTGTAGGTGGCCTCCACGGAGCACCAAAATCTTTTTCATCCGAAGACTTCCAGACCCAGTATGTTATTCCTTTCTCTTCATTGTATTTTGAGTAATCAACCCATACGGCAAGAACACCTATAGCCAGTGTCGTGGAGTTCTCATAAGCATATATATATGAAGCTGCAGAAGCAACATAGTATGCTCCAGAAGCACCATAATCCTCAATTATACAGACTACAGGCTTCTTTTCCTTTATATTTTTTACAGCTTTTTCTAACTCTCTCGAAGCATAAACCCCTCCTCCAGGGCTGTTAATCTTGAGAACTATACCTTTAACATTTGGATCGGAGCCTATTTTTGTTAAATTTTCTGCCATTTCAAAGTTTTCTATAACACCCTTTACTTCAAAGATCTCTATTCTGTTTTTATAATATGTAGAACAGTTTACAGCGTAAGCAAGAATGAATATTGCTATTATCACCAGAGCTGATAGTTTTATAGTTTTTTTAAGATTGAACTCTTTCATACGATTACCTTTAAATATGATAATTTATAAAGGTTGTTGTGGGTAGAGGTTGTTGCTATTGGTGACTATGATGCTCTGAAGGAATTATCAAAGAACCTGGTAATCATATGAAAACTTCTTGGATCTGAAAATAACAGAGGTGAACTTGAGACGTAAAAATTGTATCTGTAAAATCTTAATATTTTCTCATAGCTTCCACACATTGAGAAACTCCACTCTCCCAAAATCTTTATCAAATGTAGCTATATCTTTTATCCCATAATGTTTACATGTAGCAGCGATTAAAGCATCGTTTGGAAGGAGCCCGTACTTTCCAATAATTTCAAAAGACAAATCTTCTATCTCTTTGTTTATCGGAAGCGTCTCAGCTAAATCTAACAGTTCTTCTATTTTATTTAAATTGATTCTTGTTATTTCTTCGGGGTTTTTCTTTAATACATACGATTTCTTGTTTGTCACTGCCTTTAAATAGATATAAATGACTTCTGATGATATCAATGAATTTTTATAAAGTTTCAAATCCGAATTAAATACTTTCTTGGCATTTTCTTCCCCCTCTAATATTCCAATAAAGATATTTGAATCAACAAAAACCCCATTCATCTTCAACTTCCTCTAACAGCTTTGATAAATTCTTACCTTTTAAAATTCCAAATGTTTCTTTTATTATATCCTTTTTAAGCTTTATTTTACCCTTTGTCCCCTTTTTTAGATCAACTTTCTTCACAGGCCTGAATACCCCGTTTTCATAGATCACTTCTATTTCTTCCATAGTTCTCTTTCTTCGCAGAACAATAAAAACCTTTTTATTTTCTATACTCAAATATCACCTATGAAAATATGGGCTTGCTGGCACTGCTTATGATATTTTCTTTATGCATCTCTGAGACTCCGCAAGAAACAGTACCGCCAACGACACC
>QMUN01000232.1 GCA_003660605.1 Thermococci archaeon | reverse complement strand
TATCTTGCCAATGTCCTTGAAATTGATCTCGAAAAAGAAATGAACGAGAAATATCTTCGTCTTAAGAAGAGATTCAGCCTCGATATTGAATAATAAATTCTCTATGAATTGCCATAGTAATTGCTCCTTATGCTTTTATTTTCCCTTATACATTAAATACTACTCCCAAAAGAGTAATTTATATAAAGCCCGATTCATATTTATTTCTGTATGGTTTATATAAAGAAAATAGAGATGAAAGGTTTTAAATCATATGGGGATGCCAAGGTAACTGTGCCTCTATCCGAAGGTTTCACCTGTATTATTGGTCCGAATGGATCGGGAAAGAGCAACATGGCTGATGCCCTATTATTTGTTCTGGGAAGACTTTCCGCCAAGTCGATGAGAGCTGAAGTTTTTTCAGATCTTATATATACTGGTAAGAATACCAAATATGCCGAAATATCACTTTATTTTGATAACTCAGATAGGAAATTTCCAATAGATAGAAACGAAGCTGTAATCACTAGAATGGTTTTTAAAGACGGCAGAAGTATCTATAAAGTCAACAAAAAGAAAGAAACGAGAAGTTATGTTTTAGATCTATTATCAGAAGTAGGTGTTACTCCCGATGGATATAACATAGTTCATCAGGGAGAGATAATGAATTTCATAAATATGACCTCTATCGAGAGGAGGGAAATAATAGAGGAGATATCTGGGATTGCAGAGTTTGAAGAGAAAAAAGAGAGGGGATTGAGAGAGTTAGAAAGAACGGAAGAGAATTTAGCAAGGGTAAGCCTGATCATAGATGAAGTAAGAAAACAGATGGACAGGCTTGAAAATGAAAAAAATGATGCCCTGAGGTATAACTTTCTTAAATCTGAGATCCAGAAACTCAAAGGTATCTTTCTTCACAGCAAACTGGAAAAATATAACAAAGATCTGGGATGCATAGAAAATAATATCATTGAATGTAAAAAAGAAACTGAAAAAATGAGTTCTGAACTTATATCCTATGTTGAATCTATCGAAAATTGTGAGAGAGAGTTAGAAGGTTTAGAAGGAGAATTAGAGAAAAAAAATTCGGAATATCTGGAAATTAACAGGAAAACTGAAGATTTGAAAAGAAAATTTTCTAGATTGGAGCAAAACATAAAACACGAAAAAGAAAATCTTGAAAAAAATAAATCAGAGATAGAAAGTTTGAAGGAAGAGAAAGAGAATACTTTAAACTATATAAATAAAATTAACGAAGATTTAGAGAATATTGAAAAGGAAAAATTATCTCTGCAAGAAAAAATAGAATTTATTAAAAAGGAAACAACGAAATTAGAAAAAAAGATTGAAGAAAAAACAGACTTTTTGAAAAGAGACAATGATAAGCTCATTGAAGAATTAGAACTTAAAAAGGAAAGTTTTTACAAAAATAAAAATGAACTCAGTGCTTTAGAAAACAAAAGATCATTCTTAAGTGAGAGATTAACACAAAACAAAAAGATTTATGAAGAAAAAAGATTGGAATATGCCAAGGACAAATCTGAACTTGAAAATTATGAATTTAACTTAGTTGATCTGAAAAAAAATATATCAAAATATGAATCGGAAATAGAGAAAATAGAAAATAGGATACATGTTATAGATGGAGAGTTGTGGAAGAAAAAAGAGGAGTTTTTGAGAGTAAGATCTGTTCTAAAAGCAAAGAAATCTTTTGATCTGGAAAGAGACAAACCTTTTAAGAAAATTGTAAAATCGGGTATAAAAGGGATCTATGGGAGAGTTAAGGATCTTGGAAAGGTAAAAAAAGAGTATGGCGTTGCTCTGGAAGTAGCTGGAGGAAGAAGACTCAATTACATAGTTGTAGATACAGACGATACGGCTGAGGAGTGTGTAAAATATCTCAAAAGGCAAAAAATAGGAAGAGCTACCTTCATACCTTTAAACAAGATCAGGACGAAAGGCATGAAAGATGTGGAAAAGAAAGAAGGATTTATAGATTATGCTATAAATCTTATAGAGTTTGATGAGGAGTTAAGGCCTGTTTTTGAGTACGTATTTGGAGATACTATAATTATAAGAGATATAGATATTGCCAGGAACTTTGAGTCTTTCAGAAGAGTCACTCTGGATGGAGATCTTATTGAAAGGACAGGTATAATAACTGGTGGATTCTACAAACAGAAGGGAGGATTTTTAGATAAGGAAGAGGAAGAGAAATTGGCATCTATAGAAAATGAGATAAAAAAATTAAACTCGGAGAAGTCCACACTTGAAGAAAAATTAATAACCCTTAGGAAAAAACTGAAGGTTTCTGTGGAGGATAAAATAGGGATAGAAACTAAGATGGAAACTCTCAAAAAGATTCTTGAGAATGGCGTGAAGGAATCAGAAATCTCGGAGCTGGAAAGTAAGATAAACTCGGATGATGCGATCTTAAAAGAGATCGAATCTAAAATTTCTATGGTAAATAAGGAATTTTTGGAGATGGAAGGTTTGTTGAAAGACCTTGAGAGTAAAAAAGAATTTCTGCACTCAGAGTTGATGGAAAAGTCTGGAGAAGATATAAAAAAGCTGGATGAACTCAGAGAAGAACTTAAAACTATAGAATCGGAGTACCAGAGGATAGAT
>QMUN01000231.1 GCA_003660605.1 Thermococci archaeon | reverse complement strand
TTATCTTTTTCAAACATCTTCAAAACATCGAGGATTGTGGATCCCAGAACTGCGTCTCCTCCTATACCAACGAGAGTACTCTGCCCTATGCCAGTATCTGTCAGATTTGCAGCGATCTCTGTCATTAAAGATCCGCTTCTTGATATCAATCCAACATTTCCTTTAGAGAGATAATCCGTATTTACGAGTCCAACTTTGCATTCACCAGGTGTGACAATCCCCGGTGTATTTGGGCCTATGACTGTAGTTCCCATTCTTTTTGCTTTTGATTTGATCCTCAATGAATCATGGAGAGGTACGCCTTCAGTAATTACAACGACTAATCTTATCCCTGCATCTATGGCTTCCAGAGCTGCACCCATGGCAAATCTACCAGGAACAAATATTGCAGTAGCGTCTATGTGATGATTTTCCATAGCTTCTTTTACAGTATCATATACAGGTACTCCTTCTATTTTCTGACCGAATTTTCCAGGAGTTACTCCCGCAACAACTTTTGTACCGTACTGAAGCATCAGCTTTGTATGGAAACTTCCTTCCTTCCCCGTGATCCCCTGAACAAGAACTTTTGTATCCTTATTTATTAATATCGACATTTTTTTCACCTCGCGAGTTCGACAACTCTTTTTGCCGCCTCTTCATCATTCTCATAAACTTCGATTCCAAGATCCCTCAGAAGTTTTCTCCCCTCCTTTGCCCCCATTCCTCTCATAGAAACAATAAATGGCTTTTTTATTTTTCCCTTCTTGAACGCCTCAGCCAGTCCTTCTGCAATTACATCGCATCTTGCTGCGGAGCCAAAGAAATTTCCAAAAAGAACTTTAACATTTGGATTCTTCAAAACGATCTCTACAGCTTTTTCTGCCAGCATATACGTTCTGCCACTGACCTCCAAAAAGTTCGATGGAGTCCCACCAAAGTACCTCAATATGTCGAGAGTTGTCATATTTAACCCTGCACCATTTCCAATTACACCTATGTTTCCACCTATCTCTACGTATCCAAGACTGTTTGCTCTTGCTTCTTTTTCAAGTTCTGTCAAGAATTCATCTTCTTTTCTTATTTCAGGGTGCCTGTACAGAGCTTCACTATCTACATTGAGTTTCGCGTCTGCAGCAACGATATCTCCATTATCTGTTACTACTAAAGGATTGATCTCTGTTATCTCGGCATCGTATTTTGTAAATATGTTGTATAATTTTGACAGTACACTTGCCCCCTTTTTCAGGGTGTCACCTCTGAGACCTATTTTTCTCACCATGTCCATGGCTTCATAAAAAGGAAGTCCTTCATAAATATCTACATTTCTTTTTATTATCTCATTAGGGAATTTTTTAGCAACTTCTTCGATATCCACTCCTCCTTTTGAACTCACTATTACTACTATCTCACCTTTAATTTTATCTATAGTTACCCCAAAATATAATTCCTTTTTTATATTCAGCTTTTTTTCTATCAATAATTTTCTGATCTTATATCCTTTTATCTCGGAACTGAGTAGCTCTTCAGCAAGCTTCTTTGCTTCAGCTTCGTTTTCAGGAAATTTTATTCCTCCTGCCTTTCCTCTTCCTCCTACGAGAACTTGCGACTTTATGATAGCAGGGGCCAGAGTATTATAGGCCTTTATAACTTCTTCTGCGTTTAATACGAGTTTACCTTCTGGTACAGGTATTCCATTGTTTCTGAATATTTCCTTAGCTTCATATTCATACAGCCTCATCTAATCACCTTATTCATTTTCAATAAAATTACTTTATAAACTTTTCGTATATAAATTGAAATTTTCAAAAAAAAATATGGAACTTTTGTTTTTTGGCAATGTTTTTCAAATTTTTACCGATCAACACAGAGGTCTCAGGGAACTATTACCGTCCCAGTTTTTCCTTTCAGTGCATCTCTAACTTTGTCCAACGATGTAATTATTGCTTTTTCTCCTTTGGCCTCTTCGAGAAATCTGATACATGCCAGTACTTTCGGGCCCATGCTCCCTGCCAGAAAGTGTCCTTCTTCCAGATACCTTTTAGCCTCTGCAACTGTCATTTTGTTTACAGGTTTCTGGTCTTCCTTACCAAAATTAAGGTAAGCAACTTCAATATCAGTTAGTACCAGAAAGATGTCTGCGTTCACAGCCTCTGCAAGCCTTTCTCCCGCCTTGTCCTTGTCTATGACACCGTCGAGCCCTGCGAGAATTCCTCCGTCTTTTTCCATGACTGGAACTCCTCCTCCGCCGGAAGCTATCACAATAGTTCCTGCCTCTACAAGAGCTTTTATGGCCTTAGCCTCTGCAACTCTTATAGGATCTGGTGATGGAACAACTCTTCTGAATGGTCTGTCTCCCGTAGGCTTCACTTTTTTTATCACATAGCCCGCCATCTTTTTTTCAAGGTATTCTTTTCCAGGAGGTGGATTTATTACATAACCATCTCTTGCAGCGAGTGCTTCTGCTTCTTCCTTCGTGAAAAAGTTACCTACTGGTTTTGACGGGTCTTCAAAGTCTGGATCGTCTTTCGATACGACTACCTGTGTGACTACTGTAGCAACAGGTATCTCCTTTCCTTCTAGGGCAATCAGATTTTGTAGTGTCTGCTGGATCATATACCCTATCTGTC
>QMUN01000230.1 GCA_003660605.1 Thermococci archaeon | reverse complement strand
GGCTCATTTTCAGGGAGTTTTCCTTTTTTAGGATAGACTCTTTTAATAACATATCTCGATTTTGCGCCTATCAATGCCAGAAGATCGTACGTTTCTTCAGGCGTATTCATGAAGACTCTTTTGTGCTCTTTAATATCCCATACCTCAAATCTAAATCCGTTGTGCATATTGGGATCTATAACCAATCCAGCTGTACAGAAAGGATCTGCAAACATTCTATAGACAGGCAAATTGAAGGCTCCTGGCTCTGTTTTGTCCATCATGAATACTACCAAAGGCTCTCCTCTTCTTTCGGTAAACTCCATCTCTGCAATTCCTGGTCCAAGTCCTCTTATATTTCCGGAAAAGGCATCAGATAAAAGATCCTGTCCAGCTCCGTAGAGTTTAAGCTCCTTTGCTCTTTTTGTAGCTTTCTCGAATGTATCCCATGCTATTTTGTGTATCTTTTCCGAGTCCACTCCTTCTTTATGAGTCATTATTAATTCTAAATCATCACCGCAGTGTGTGACGTGGAAATCTATTAAATCTTTTTCTTTTTTTAAATTAGTTCTTGCTATCTCTTCCAGTTCTGGATGCACTCTGGAATGTCCTGGTACTCCTCCAACGTCTGCTTTTATTACCGATACAGTTATCATATTTTCACCTGCTGATAATTTATTTTATTGATATAAAAGGTTTACTTATCGAAAAGATTTTTAAGTCTAATGATAATTATTTTTAAGGGCCCGTAGTCTAGGGGTTATGACGTCGCCTTGACGAGGCGAAGGTCTCGAGTTCAAATCTCGACGGGCCCACTCATTCTGTTCGTGTGCCCGTCAAGGATGAACCTTTGCTAATGCTCAGGCTCATTTCTCGACGGGCCCACTAACCCAAAGAAAGAATAATTATTTAAAAAGAGTAGGAGAAAACAAATGGATGTCAGCTCTGCTGACATCAACCTGTATTCGGAAAAACTTGGGTATATCTTCTAAAAGCGTTCTGGAAAGAAGCAATAAATAATTATTTTTAAAGAAAGAATCAAAAAAATCTCTTGTTTTCAATTGTTCTTCTTTTAATCATGAATGGGAACAAAATAAACGATATGGGACATTATTAAACGAAGAGCTATTTTATAAAAAGACAAAAATCTCAATAAAATCAAAAAATAGAACGTTTTGATACCTTTTCAATCCAAAGCTTTAAATATATCAAATTTAAAGTAGATAAAGGTGATTAAAATGAAAAAAATAGGAATCGCAATTGTAATCGTAATGTTCTTGAGCATAGCAGGAAATTTTACGATAGCAGATGAAAATGTAGCCATTGTAGTTTCAGACAACTGTGCAGATCATGCCATCGCAGAAGTTCTATCAGAGCAACTGAATGCTTCAATAGTAACAGTGGAATGGGGGTACTATGACGAGTCTATTCTACAAAGGATTATGGATCTTAATGTGTCTAAGGTAATAATAATAGGAGGTCCAAAGGCGGTAGTTATAGAAATAGAAATGGCACTCTCAGGAGTAGTAGAAGTAGAGAGAATTGGAGGAGAAGATAGAGCAGAAACTGTTGCAATGATCTGTGAAGAATATAGTTTCATGTTCAAAGAAAGAAGAGCATTAGTAGTTCAGGGGAACGATGAGAAAGGTTTGAAAGATGCTGTGGAGAAAGCCAAGATCTGTGGATGTCCATTGTTTATAATAGAGGATAATGAAGTACCTGAATGTGTGATGCAGGCAATGGAAAAAATGGGGATAAATGACATTGAGCTGATACAAACTCCAAACATGGATGTTGAGCACATACAGACACAATTTGCGAATATAGGCTGCGAAAACGTTAAATTAAGAGGAGTTGCGATAAAAGAAAGCACTGAAGAAGAGATTAACGAAGCAGAAGAAAAGATATCAGAAGCTGAGAATTTAGAAGCCCAAAATGACGTTGCAGTGATCATGATAGAAAAGGCAAAAGAATTCTTGGAAACTGCAAAGGCATTATATAATGAAGGATATTATGGGGAAGCATTTGGATATGCTGTTTCTGCAAAAATATTGGCAGAAAATGCTATAAAAGTGATAGAACACAGCGAAAAAGATGGGCATGGACAAGGCAATTTAGGAGAGAAGGCAGAAAACATGTTAACTCAAGTTTCTTCAAAAATAAGCGACATGGAAACTGAGATCCAATCCTTGGAACCCAGTGATAATACAACAGAGATTGAAAATAAATTTAATGAAATCAAAGCAAAGCTGGAAGAAGCTAAAACTGCATTTGATTCTGGAGATTATGAAAAATGCATTGAAATCTTAGAAGAAATAAAGAACATGATCCCAGAGTTACAGCAAATGATCAATGAATGCTCCGGAGGTGAAGATCATGGAGACGATGATTGTGAGAAAGCATTGAAGGAAATACAAGAAGCAGGAATGAGGATAGCAAATGTACAGGCAAAGATATATGAGGCAATGGCTCAAGGAAAAGATGTAACGGAAGCTCAAGAAAAACTTGACGAAGCTCAAGCAAAACTGCAGGATGCAACAAATGCTTATTCCAATGGCAACTGTTCTGATGCTATCACATTAGCAGGAGAGGCTAAGCAACTCGCACAAGATGCAGAAAGTCTAATCCCGGAT
>QMUN01000229.1 GCA_003660605.1 Thermococci archaeon | reverse complement strand
AGGTGGTCCCGATTTACTTCCTGAAGATGCCTCGTTCAAATCCAGGGCCATAGGTCTGGTCATGACATCCCCCCTCGCTAGAGGAGGAAGATTCAATCCATCAACTCAACATACTATGATGGAGGAAGAGAGATTTGTGGATCATATTCCAACGTGTAACTTATGTCTGAAAAGAGAGATATTTGATGAAGTCGGTTTATTTGACGAGAGTTTTGTTAAAGGACAGGATTTGGAACTTAGCTACAGGATAAGAAAAGCAGGACACAAATTATTCTATTCACCCTCTGTCAAGGTCGTTCATTACAGAAAGCAAACTTTCCGTTCCTTTGCCCGCCAGATCTACAAATGGGCGAAAGCGAAGGTTGCAATCATCAAGAAATATGGTATAAGCGGATTAGTTGAACATATCTACATATGGCCATTGTATGCCCTCATACTTTTTGCCATTTTGCTTTTTGTAAGTTTTTTGACTGGATTGATAAAACAATTGTTATTTCTACTGTTTTTATTGGCTGTTGTATATCTGATATCAATCCACTCAGAGTCCCTTAGACTCAGCAGAAAGTTTAGAGATTACAATCTCTTCTTCTACTTCATTCCGTTGTTTTTAATTGTACATATATCGTACGCATGCGGTGTAATTGCAGCCGTAACGAGGAGGAAAGTATGGTGAAAGAGAAAAACAAAAAACCAACAATCCTGTACTTGTACAAACACGATCGCAGTTTCGTTAAGAGAGATTTGGATATGCTGATGAAACATTTCAACGTAATCCCATTCCGCTTTTCTTTCAGGAAGATTTTCCGTTTGTTTACCCTTATGCCAAAATCAGATGTAGTTTTTATCTGGTTCGCGAGCTATCATGCATTTATCGCAACCATATTTGCTAAATTATTTTCAAAAAAACTCGTTATTGTTACAGGAGGCTATGACGTAGCGGGCGAGAAGGAAATAAACTATGGTTTGATGATAAATCCCTTCACAAGGAGAATGGTAAAATTTATCTTAAAAAATGCAGATAAGATATTGGCAGTATCGGAGTTCAATAGAAGAGAAATAGAGAAATACGTGAATATACAGAATGTAGAGGTTGTATACAACAGCGTAGATCATGATAAATTTTTCCCATCTGGAAAAAAGGAGAAAATGGTTTTAACAGTGGGTTTTATAACTTGGGAAAATATTAAGAGAAAAGGTTTGGAAACATTTGTTAGATCCGCAAAATATCTGCCCGATGTAAAATTTGTACTGGTTGGTGCCTTTAAGGATGGTTCCATCGATTTTCTTAAGTCTATATCGACTTCTAATGTTGAATTTGTAGGTTATGTATCAGATGAGGAGCTTATCAAATATTATCAAAAGGCAAAAGTCTACTGCCAGCTATCATACTACGAATCTTTTGGCATGGCTCCAGCCGAAGCAATGCTGTGTGAATGTATCCCTGTTGTCACAAACAAAGGGGCATTACCAGAAGTTGTGGGTAACACTGGATTTTATGTACCCTACGGTGATGATAAAGTAACCTCCGATGCAATAAAGGACGCTCTGAGGGCGTCGGAAGATCTTGGAAAAAGAGCGAGAGAGAGGGTAGTGAGATTATTTTCTCACAACGTAAGAGAGAAAAAGTTGGTTGATATAATGATAAGATTGGTTGAACAATGAAAAAGGATAAGCCAAACATTCTATGGATAACCGTTGATGCATGCAGGAAAGATATATTTTATAACTTACCCTACATAAAAAAACTTATGAAAAAATCAATTGTATTCGAAAATGCTTTTGCAAATGCCCCTTGGACTTTGCCATCTGTGGCATCCATGTTCACCGGCTTATATCCATCTCAGCATGGAGCGCTAAATGAAAAAACTAAGCTTAAAGAAAATGTTAAAACAATTGCCGAGATTTTGAAGGAAGAAGACTATAATACCATTATAATTACTCAAAATGATGGATGGATTACACCGTATTATGGACTCACGAGAGGCTTTGAAAGATTCTATGATATAGAAAAAATGATAGAAGAAATCCTAAAAATAAAGTTGCCGGAGGATAAAAGGAAAAGGTTGCTCATTAGAATGTTTGCTAAATACCTTGTAGGTTACGATGTTCTAACAAAAAGGATGTTGAAGTATCTTATTAAAAATGTGGATGAACCTTGGTTTATTTATGTGCATTTAATGGATAGCCATCTTCCCTATGAACCGAAAAGTTTTCCATTGGTATCAATTATCAGGTATCTTGTTTTTTATAAAGATTGGAAAAAGAAAATGCAAAAAACTTGGATAGGGGAAAAAAGTTTTACAGAGAGAGAATTGAAGATGTTGAGAAAATACTATATCGGGGCACTAAAAAATGTTGGTAGACAAATTATAAAAATTATCAGTTTAATTAATAATAACGATGAAACAATATTAATCATCACTGCAGATCATGGAGAAAATTTGGGAGAATATGGACTAGTTGGTCATCAATTTAGTTTTCACGATACTCTTCTCAATGTCCCTCTTATAATTTACGCACCCCAAGCTGGGGCAAGAAGAGTTAATTCACTCTTTGAGACAAAAGATATTTTTTATCTACTGCAGGATATTAAGAGAGGCGGCTTGAAAAATTTTTATAGAAAGGACTATGT
>QMUN01000228.1 GCA_003660605.1 Thermococci archaeon | reverse complement strand
CTCTTATTAGATATGCTCAGTTTTGCCTCAAAAGTTCCAACATCCCAGAATCCTCCCCAGGTATCTATATCTTTTCTGTTCCAGGCAACTCCATGGATTATATAGGGCCCCTCTGGTTTTCCCATCCAGAATGGTATTCCCCTCGCCTTGCCTTCGATCTCAAAAGTAACCTTGTTTTTAGGATTCTCTATCCTGAATATCCATCTTCTCCCCTTCTCGTCATACGATATAGAAGTATGGGTCTCTCCTAAGGTGTAAACAGTTGGATATGAGAATAGTCTTTTTTCGTTATCAAAATACATTGGTGCTGTTGTTGGAGGAAGAAGATACCATTTCCCATCCAAATAAATTCTGTGTTGCATGCTTCCTACGATCGGTTCTCTTCCCTGGAATATAAGTGTATGCTTTTCGTCTTCAGTTTTTCCTTCTCCAACAAATATAAAACACTGCAAACCCCATTTTGGATCTGGAAGATTTTTCAGAATGTGATCTTCTGTTTTTGTATGAACTATCCCTAAGGGAACAAAATCCTCAACAGTTGGGGTATCTTCTATCCATGAGTTGCTTTCTGTAAGTTGCCAGGTTTTCTCAGATTCTCTAAATTCTAAAAAGAAAAATATTGCTACCGATAATAATCCTATGATTCCTATTCCCATTAAGATTTTTTTGTTCATATTATTCACCCTTTTTCTTCTGAGCTAGCTCCTTGATTGTCTCGTATGTTCCAAATTCAGGAGCTAAGGAATCATAGAAGAGACATTTATCATAAGCAAGAGTTGTGGCATCCTTTCCCATGAAGCCGCCATGAACTGGATATGCAAAAATCACATTCTTTTTTGTGAAAAACTCATCAGCGACTCTTAAAAATTCGTCTTGTTGTTCAGGAGACAAATTCTGACTGAAATAATACATTGGGGATTTCCCCCAGCCTGTGTCTATAAATGTTATTAAAGGAATATTCCCAAATTTTGAACGTGCATCTTGTATCTTCTCATCCCATAGACTCTCATTTATTTTGAGGTCTAAAATCTCTTGTTGGGCAAATGAAGGTAAAGAAGCAAAGTCCAATGAGGCGGAGACAAAAGGCATCCTAGGTGCAGACCAAGTACCAATAACTTTATTGGGATATTTTTTATGGAACCAATCAATGATAGAGCGTGAAGCATTTAATGTTTGTTTTACTGCTGGATGATTTTCATCTTCTGTAATATAATACATAATCTGAACATTCCACCATAGACCATCGATCCAGATCCCATCACACCCTTCTTCTATTTGCTTTGCGATAAACGCCTTTAGTAATTCCTGATACTTTGGATTTGTGATGTGCGGTACATATCCTGTAGCCTTTTCAGGGTCGTACGTATCACAATTGGTATTATCACCCATATATCCCAACATCTCCGCTGCCCCACACTGAAGCTCTATTTTAGAAATCTTTGTAACTCCCCATTTTGAAGGATCTAAAGCTATATCCCACGTTTCTGGATAGTCTATCCTCTCTCCTGTTATAGGATCCCACAAACGTCTATCTATTTTCTGCGCTGGAAATGCCCCGATAATAATTATCTCAGGAAGCTTTGCTTTTATCTTTGAAATTGCATCTCCAAGATGTGAATATGTGTATCCATTGTTTTTGCATTTTTCCTTTAAACTTTCTGGCACTTGTTCACAATTTTCTGGACAGGGAGACCATCTCCACCATACCCTGAATATCAAATCCGTCTTTGTCTCCTTTAGTATTTCTATCACTCTTTCCACATCCCTACCTGTTTCAATCTGCATTCCATCTACAAGCTTTTGATACCAAATTGCAACTTCAACCTGAGAAAGTTTTTCTTTTGCCTCTAAAAAGGATCGTTTCTTATTTGATTGCTGTGTAATGCATCCACTAATTAAAATAATAATTATCAAGATTCCAAATATTTTTTGATTCATTTTAACTACTCTTCTTTAACCTAATAATCTTTGATCTTTTTTCTTGGATTATCACAAAGATCTTTTTCATACTTCCTTTTTTCCTTTTTTATTTAAAAGGAATTTGATGAAACGCTCGTTTCAAAGCTAATTGGTTAAGCAAGAAAGTATTGCAAAAGAAATATTTTTATATACAGGAAATAAAAATTTTGCATGTATAAAAAGTTACTGCTCATAGGAATCTCATTTATGTTATTCAGTAATATAATTTTTGCTAAAAATAATATATTTAATCTAAGAGAAGATGAGGAGAATATATGGGTACTTACTTATAACGAGGATTATTATGACTCTTATATATTAATCAAAGGAATATACGATGAAGAATGCATGGCGATAATTCGTCCTGTTCCTGAAAATGCATATAATATCAATGTTTATGGGTATCAGGGATGCGCTTGCGGAAAAAAAGAAATGAGTTATAAGATAATTAAAAATAAAGATGAATTGGATGAATTTTTAAAGGAGTATCCGATTTATCCAGAGGAATATAATAAGATTTTAAAAAATCTAGAAGAAGCTCGTGAACATGAAAATGTCCTATTGGGAATAATTTACCCTGAAAATTTAAATATTAGTGGAAAATTTACGATCCAGATTATCTTTAAAATTAAGATTGATGAAAAATCAGAGTATTATTATGGCAAAAACGGATTTTGTATAAGTT
>QMUN01000227.1 GCA_003660605.1 Thermococci archaeon | reverse complement strand
TGATCGTAAAAAGAAGCGGGTCGTAATATGATGGAGAACCTTATCAAAACCAATGCTAGAATATTGCATAAAAATCCTATTCTCACAAGAGTATTTGCTTCTTTCTTACCCCAGATCTCACTGTAAACGTCTGTGAAAAGAAATGTAACTGCATAAGCCAATACGGCAGCCGGAAATACGAGTTTCCCATAGCTGACTATCTTAACAGCTGTTATATTTGATATTATCAATGACGTTACAAAAAACATCTCAAATATCTTTTTTTTATTTTCCAGATTCATCTTCTCACCCCCAGCATTAATACAGCGCCTATTAAAGCTGTGATAGGCAGGATCAATAGGGCATGTTCCAAGGTAAATATTTTCGCTGTGTAGCCTACCAGTATAGATGAAGAACCTCCCATCATGGCTGCCACGCTGAAGAATATACCCAACCCTCTACTGTGCATATCCTCTGGAGTCACCTCAGCTATGTATGCAAATATTGCTGGCCACACGATAGACATGAATAAACCTGTAAGTGCTCCAAAGAAATATATCAGATAAGCGTTCTCCGTCCTTAAAAGCGGCACGAGGAATAGAGCCGTGAGAGCCAAAGAGGAGGAAACTATTTTTCTATAAGATATCTTATCAGATAACACACCGCCTATGTACTGTCCGAATATCCCAACTCCTAAAAATACGGAGAGCAGAGAGCCATAAAAATTGGGATCATATCCTAGTCTGTCCAGGTGCACCGGAAAAAATGTAGTAAAACCTCGATTGCACATAGATGTTGTGCCAAGTACGATCATCACAAGAATGACTGTTCCAGAGAATATTAAAGAAAGTTTATTTTTTGATTTTTTAAAAGATATATCTTTAACAGAAAGGTAATACAGTAATGCCACCAAGATGCATATAATAGGAGTCACTTTTAAGACAAATCTCCAGCCATAGAGTTTGGCAAGAAATCCACTGTAAGCGGGGAATATTAAAAGCCCCACAGCACCTCCAACGCCGTGAATGCCTATAGCTTTTCCTCTTCCTATCTTAAAATGCGTTGTTATTACCGAAACACCAACAGGATGATAAAAAGAAAGCCCTACACCTGCAAAAAATGTGAAAATTAAGATATGAGAAAAAGAATTAGCTAATGAAATCAGATAAAAGGATAGAGATATCAGGAGAAAACCAAAAACTACCATATTTTTCTTTTTTTTAAGATAATCTGAGACATATCCCAGCAAAGACTGAAAAAGCCCCAGTGCGATTATCAAGATCCCTCCTAAAATCCCTATCTGCACATTGGAAAAAGAAAACTCCCTTGCCATTAAGGGGATTAGAGGTGCCATTACTACCTCACACCCATCGTCTACCAGATGAGCTAAAAAAGTCGTATAGAGGATCCTATCTCCCATTCCTTCACCTTGGAACAAACTCAGCCTTTATCTTTTTTAGAAGTTCTGGATTTTCTATTATATCCAAAGCGGTAAGAAACATAGCTTTTGCACCAATCATGATAGCTTCATTGCCTTTTTCGGAGATCGCAGCCTGGGCAAACTCTTTGGAGTGGGATCTCAGTTCTTTATCACTTATTCTTATGAAAGGATGAATACTCGGAACAACACAGCTAACATTTCCTATATCACTCGATCCCAATCCACCGAATTCCTTTGATTTATCTATTGTGACGCCAAGGGATTTAATGTTCTTTTCGAAAATTTCTGCAAGAGTATTATTGGGATAAAAAGCCTTGTATCCTTTTCCCATTTCTATTTTCAACTCTGTCCCCGTTGCTTTTCTTGCACCCATAGCACAGTTCTTAACCTTTTCAAGAACTTTCTTTAGATACTCATTATCTACAGCTCTCACAAAAAAATATGCTTCTGCGTAGTCAGGCACGATATTTGGTGCAGCCCCCCCACTGGTGATGATACCATGAATTCTTACATCCTCTCTCAAATGCTGCCTCAGTGCGTTTATATTGTTGTATGTTAAAATTACTCCATCAAGAGCATTTATTCCTTCTTCTGGAGAGGCTGCAGCATGAGAAGGCTTTCCATAGAATTTAAACCTTAACTCCCTTATTGCCAGGAACCTCTCTTTTATGAGAGTTCTATCTCCTGGATGTATCATCATCACAACATCTATATCTCTGAAAACTCCTTCTTCCGAGAATTTTACCTTTGCTCCCTCTGCTTCCTCTCCCGGACACCCTATAACATAAACAGCAGCATCCAGTCCATTTTTCTCTATCAATCTTTTTAGAGCAATTCCCGCTCCTAAACTTGCAGAAGCTATTATATTATGACCGCAACCGTGTCCTATCTCTGGAAGAGCATCATACTCTGCTAAAAATGCAATTTTTACCTTCCCTTTTCCGTATCTAGCTATAAAAGCGGTCTCATATCCGCAGATATTCCTTTCTACCCCAAATCCTTCTTTTTTAAGAGTTTCTATCAGCAATTTTGATGCTTTATACTCCTTATAAGCTGTTTCAGGATTTTCAAAGATTTTTCTGCTTGTAGAATATAGGAGAGGCTTCAATTTTTCTATCTCTTTCATTTTATCACCTTTTTCTTTTTCTTATCAAACTCTTCCAAAGAGATTTCCCCATTCGCATATTTATCAACTAATTTTTTCAGTTCTTTTTTTACATTCTTA
>QMUN01000226.1 GCA_003660605.1 Thermococci archaeon | reverse complement strand
GGAGAAGATATTCACATAGAGGCAGTAAGCTCTATTCTGAACAAAATTGGTTTGGATGAAACTTATCTGAAATGTGGTATTCACATGCCCTACTCAAAGGAAACAATGAAAAAACTGATACTGAAAAAAGAAAAACCCACACCCATATACAACAACTGCTCAGGGAAGCATTCGGGAATGCTTCTCCTTGCAAAGATGAAAAACTACCCTTTAGAAAAATATTACGAGCCTGGACATCCTGTGCAGAGAGAGATTTTGAAAACTATGAAATATATAACAAAATGTGAAGAGATAAAAATAGGAGTTGATGGGTGTGGCGTCCCAGTATTCGGGATGCCGTTATACAATATGGCTCTGGGATTTGCAAGACTTACAAATCCAGAAGACCTTGAAAGAAGGAAAAAAGAGGCTGCCGAGAAAATAGTACATGCGATGCAGAGTTACCCTGAAAACGTGGCTGGAACGAAGAGATTTGATACAGATCTTATGAAAACAACAAGAAAAGTAATAGGAAAGAACGGGGCTGAAGGTGTGTACTGTGTTGGTGTCCTGGATAAAGGAATAGGAATAGCTTTAAAAATAGATGACGGAGCAAATAGAGCTAAGACTCCTGCAATAATGGAAATTTTAAAAAAGTTAAATATTTTGGAGGGAAAAGAATTAGAAATGCTTAAAAACTACCATACTCCTCTGAGTAAAAATCATCAGGGAAAAATAGTAGGTAAAATTGTTCCTGAGTTTGATCTTCACTCTTTTTCAGAGCGAGAAACTATATAATACAACAAAATAATCAATATCCCCACGAGAAGTAAGATCTGCCCCAACATTAATTTTTGCACAGGGTTTAAAGTAGCCAGGTATGCTTTTATTCTCCCCTGAAATGCAACTATTATTAGGAAAATTACTATCAATGCTATAAACTTTTTATCCATACTTATTATATGTATCAGAACTTTATAAATCTAACTTAATTAATATTCCGACAAAAACCTTTTTAAACTTTTTCTGTTTGTATAGATTATGATCCCAGCTATAGTTGCGATTACACCTATAATAATTATATTTCTTGGACTTGTCGTCTTCAAAAAAGGAGGAACTACAATGGGAGTATTAGGTTGGCTCTTATGCTGCTTTTTATCTGTATTTTACTTTAAAACTCCTATAGATATAGTTTTAGGTGCCTCCTATTATGGGATCTTAAAATCCCTAGGAATAACTCTAATAGTTTCATTTTCTATCTTGCAAATAATATTCATGGAAAAAACAGGAGCTTTAAAAAGGATAATCTCTGAAATAAAGAGGTATGATTTTGAAAAACCTGAACTTATAATGCTTTTAAATATAGGATTTGGCTCTTTTTTAGTCGGAATCGGAGCCACACCTGTCTCAATGCTTCCACCAATAATGATGGGACTTGGATTTTCGCCCTTTCTTTCTATAGTTTTACCTTGTTTGGGGTATAATCCTCTTACGTCTTTTGCACTTTTGGGAATTCCGATAACTCTGCCTGCCGAGTATATCGCTACATCTATTTACAATAATCCTGCAGCGGCAGAGCAGATAGCTTTTGATATAGGATTGAAGGTTTCAATTTATCTCCCCTTTATTTCTACAGGGTTTGCATTCGGAATGCTTTATTTTGTAGGAAAATGGAGAATGGTAAAGAAGGGAGCACCTTACGCTCTAATTTCAGGTTTAGTTCTCGCATTTACAACAATGATCTTTGCAAAACTTACAGGTCCTATGATTCCTGGAATATTTGGAGGTCTTGCTGTTGTTTTAGCTTTGATTGCTTATAAAAAGTATAGAACAGGAAAAGTTGAAAGAAAAGAGTTTAAATCGGATTTTCCCTTATGGAAAGCTTTATTCCCATGGATCACACTGGTCGTTTTTTCTCTTGTGGTAAGCCTTGCTGTTTTCAATCATTTAGGCCCCTATAAATTACTGACAACACCATTTATAGTCCATGTATTAGCAAACAGAAGTGTTGATCTTCAGATTTTATCAAAGGCATACTTCTGGGTACTGGTTTCTACAGTTATCTCAATACCAATTTTAAAACCCACAAAAGAGCAATTGAGGGATATAACAAAAACATGGATAATTAGAGGGTATAAACCTATGATCGCGGCTGCAGTCTTTTTTGCCATAGCGTTTGTGATGGACTGGAGTGGGAACTCTATCGTCAATGGAAAACTTACACTTGTGGATACAGGAAGAAATATGAACTATGCGATAGGAGACGCAATATCAAAGTCAGGACCATTTTATGCTCTATTAGCTCCTCTTCTAGGATTATTTGGAGCAGTAGTAGCTGGATCTGAGACCCCAAGTAACGTAATGTTTGCAAGAATTCAGTATATTGCCACAACAAAGCTTTTAGGTGAAAAAAATTATCTTCAGATCATAGCTGCTCACTCAACTGCTGGAGGGATTGCCTCCGGGATAACACCTGCAAAAATAATCAATGCAGCTGCTGTGGTAAATAAGATAGGTATAGAAGGAGAAGTGATCAAAAAAACACTGGTGTTATGTATTTTGCTTACGATCTTAACAGGAATCATAACGATGTTTCTTGTTTGAAACCCTTATAAAAAACTATTTATAAATTCCCTCAAAATATAAACCATGATAATTAAAAATGG
>QMUN01000225.1 GCA_003660605.1 Thermococci archaeon | reverse complement strand
CACTGAATATCTTGGAATTTCCAAGTTTCTCTATGATCTTTTCATTTAAATTTCTCATATACTGAATAGAAGCTTTCTTTCTAACGAGATAAAGCGAATGTCTGCTTGGAGCATATTTTAAGCCAATTTCGTCAAGAATCCAGTCCATAGATTTTATTAGCGAGATGAATTCTCGTTCTGAGGGTCTCATGTACTTTTGTAGTATCATTAAGGGTGTTATTGCTCTTGGATCGTGAGGTTTCCCAACTCCATTTCATTTCGTACGGTGGATCTAACGAGTAAATGACATCTTTCAATGTCATTACCAGCCTTCTGAGTTCGTTGTCTCTCCCGTTCTCATATCGAGCCCAGTTAGTATATTTTTTCTTCTTGGACATGGTTGTGGTTGGTTTTTGTAGGTTTATATATCTTTCTACTAAATGGTTCCAAAGCCCATGAAGACATTTAAATAAAAAGAGAATAACAAAAGAAACCATCTCACAACTCGGCATTTTTAACTGTCTTTTTATCACTCCATTCAATTACCTGTTCTATAAACACTCCCATGATAATTACAAAGACGATCGTTAAAACAAGCCTTAAAGCCATAAATTTTGCTCCAAGAAACTGAAGTTCTACCATTTCTTGAGGAATCTTTATACACGCCCATGCAGAAAGAAAAATAAGGATATTGGAGATACGAGCACCTTTTTTAATTAAACCAGCAGCAATTGGGAAGGCTACATAAAGAGGACCTGTTGGTAATGCACCAAGGAATATAGCAAGGAAAATACCTCTTATTCCAGAAGTTTTTCCCAAATATTTTACAATCGTTTCTTTTGATACCCACACCGCAAAAAGGCCCATCAACACCATCACGGCAGGAAGTATCCAGATCATTTCAATAAAGAATTTCCATGATGTTGTAATTACCACCTCCTGTTTTTCAGGAAAAACAGATAGGAGAGTTATCATAATAATCAAAGTTATACTCACCAGACCCCAGTCTCGGAGTATCACTTTTTTTTGTTTCTCTTTCATATCTTTTCTCATAGAATCGCCCCCATGATAAAAGCAATGATAATTGCAATGATGAAACTTATCCCATTCCTAAGTAGAGCTATTTTCTTTCCCAGTTCCTTTATTTCTAAAGGTAGTGTAACTGTCCCAATCATGGTCAATGTGGTAATGAAAGCAGCAACTGCAACAATCGAGGCACCACTTTTAAGAAGAGATGCCGCCAGAGGGAAAGAAATCAAGGCAGGAATGTGCAGGATTGCTCCAAATAATGCAACAAGGATTACTCCACCAACTCCTGACTGCTCACCTACAATCTTGGAAATTTCACTTGATGGCACGAAACCTAAAAGCAGCCCTATAAGGATTATTATAATAAGGACAGTTGGAATAATGCGGAAGAAGGATTTTACTGCTAGTATTAGTGATCGCTTTGTTTTAGCTCTGTCCTTTATAAAAGCAAAAATAAGGCAGCTCATAGTAAAAATATTTATGAAAATAGTAGTTGAATTCATTTTTATCACATCTCTCCCAAAAAATCTGGAAATCTGTTAATTTTTTTCTTCATTTTGTTTTCCTCCAAAATGTTCATTATAGAATTTAACCATTTCATCCATCATTTTCTTTCTTTCTATAATCATCTCTAACCATCTCTTCAGGTATTTTTCGCCTTTTTCTGTTGTGCTGTACTCTCGGCTGTCCGGTCCTGATTCACTTTTTTTCCAGACTGATCTTAACAGACCCTCTTTTTCCATCCTTTTAAGAGTGGTGTACATTGTGCCAGACTTGATTTTGTGTCTGCCATAGGTGATCTCTTCGATTCTTTTGATTATTTTATACCCATAAGTCGGTTTTTCATATACTACCCTCAAGATCATGAATTGCAGCCATCTTTTTTCAGGGTATCCACATTTTTCATGATAGCAGTGATCATTATGGCACATAAGCTATGTAACAATGTTACATATATAAAGCTTTTGGTGATGAAGATTACGTGTTGAAGATTACGATAGTGGTAGAACAAAAGAAATCTTTTATACATAGTTATCTTCTCAACTTTATTGAGGTACCCCCACTGATACTCAGAATGCTCTCTCTACACTACATGGTTTTGTATCTTTAAGGTGAGGCCTGGAAGGAAATCTAGAGATCTTTCACAAACACAAGTGTATCCAGCAGATCCAATAGAAGCTGCAGGCAAAAATGCAGATCTGACACTGCAAAGGAGATCGAGATGTGGGGTGGGGATGAATGGGTAGGGAAGATCGTTCTATGAAAAGATCATGGTGCCAAATTCTTTCTGTTTCTCATGATCTATCTCCCTTTTTTGCATTTCAAAACATATGAGGAAGGATTCATTAAGTATCCGTCTTTTGTAACATTGTTATAAACCTCATTAACACTTTCGATCAAAGAATTTTTGAGATCATCATTCCAATGTAATTCTTTGATATCTCTCAACATCACTTCTTTCCATTCATTCATACATTCCCGATATTTGAAATTTTTCCTTGCAGGAAATATTTTTTCGGCGTATACTTTAAAACCTAAGAGTTCAAGAGCAAATTTAACTTCATCAGGTAAAGGCTCGGATGACCATATTTTCCCTTTAAGATCAGAAATTGCCTTTGCAAGGTTCCATCTCTTCCAT
>QMUN01000224.1 GCA_003660605.1 Thermococci archaeon | reverse complement strand
TGATTCTTGCCCATGGCATGTTAAGAACTTCTAATCTTACATTGTAAGCTTTCAGTATGCCCCTGTTATAAACATCCACAAGTATCTCGTTCTCTCCTTTCTCCAATGTTAATCCTCCCACTTCCATCCCATTCTCTACCGCAAATGTTCCACCTGATCCTATATTTATTATGTTAACTCCCCATAGACGAGATACAGTATTCATTATATTACTATATGATCTTACCATAGTGTTTTCTTCACTTGAAACGTCTATCTCGTCAGAGGATAATGAAACAATATTTGTGAGTTCTCCCTCTTCCAAATAGAGATCTACTCTCACAAAAATATTTATCTCGCCTGAACTCAAAGGTCCAAGAGTTCCGAGTTCCCATGTTAAACTATTTCCAATGATATTTGTGGGTAAAGGATCTGACGACACATAGTTTATCCCATATGGGAGAGTATCTTCAATAACAGCATTTGTAATCGTCTCATTGCCGTCATTTAAATAATAGATAGTATATATAAAAGTATCTCCAGCATAAACAGGATCTCTCGAGTCTGATTTTGTCATTGTAATGGAGGCATTCAAAGTCTTGCAGAAGATATTATCATTTTCGTCTGTCTCATCGATTCTGCCCACGTTTTCTCCACCCAGAACTATTGCTTCCTCTCCAAGACAGTCTATAACATCCACTTTAACACATATATCAGTATCATTTACGTAACTCCATGGAATAGAAACAGTACTCTCTCCTCCCCCATTGACATTTCCTATTATCTGGTCTCCTATCTCTGTTCCATTCTCATAAAATCTAATTACCGCACCTGAAGGACAGTCATCACCGCCCGGATTTTCTATAACTGCATGCAAGCTTCCATCTGAATAGTAAATATCTGCAGGTATAAGATTTACGTCCAAAACTTCATACGATACCTCGGCTCTGTATATGAGAGCTGCAGGGTTTGTTTCATTTGTAGAAGGACCCGGGATATTTATACTTTTTGTTGCTATAACGTTCTTTCCTCTTTGAAACGTTATGTTTTCAAAAGAATACAATGCTGCCCAGCTATTTCCAGTACCTATAGAATTGCCATTTATAAAAAGTTCAAATTCGTTGTCTACAGTTATATCTATATTTCCGGAGATGTCATAAGCATTTAGAGGTATGCAAAAGCTTTTTCTTGAGAATAATGTCTGCGCCCCTATAAAACCTGAAGGAAAATTATTGGAATCCCTATAAACATAGTAGCCATTATTGTAATCACTACCATTCCATCTGGCAGGATAAGCGGATCCATTACCTACATCGTGATGCAATGTATGAGGATAGTTGTTGTACCATATCCAGTCTGCACCAGAATTTATGAGGGAAGGGAATCTGTTGCTCCATGCGTTGTGCCTCCATGTTGGTATAGCATCATGCCATGAAGAATCATCAAAATCTACCTGATTCCAGCCTGAAGGACCAGATACATTGTGTGGATCTCCACCATATACATCTCCAGGATACACATCCACGAGGTATACTTTATCGATCTTTTGGTCCACCTGCCCAGCATTACTTACAATATTTAGTGTCTTAGTCTGGGCAAAAACTATGCCCCCCGATAAAAGAGCGCCTATTACTAAAACCATTATCGATACACTTTTTACTCTCATATTCATTCCTTCATTATTATAAATGATACAAGATTTTAAAAGTCTTTCGATCTTTATGAAATTGTAGAGTACGATTATTTTTTTGTAACTTGATCAAACATTTCCGTACTCTACAGCCTCCAAACTACCGATAGATTTATAAATAGCTGCTACATTCTCCTTGTATATGTGCGAGATAAGTGATTGCTTTTTATGTGCATAAACACGAAAACTCTTCTTGGGTAGTCTGCGAGGTAGATAGTGATGTTTAGAACTATGGACAAAAAATGGCAGGAGAGATGGGAAAAGGCGAGGATCTTTGAATCCGATCCCGACAACAGGGAAAAGTTTTTTGTCAATCTTCCGTATCCTTATATGAATGGGTACCTGCATCTCGGCAGGGCATTTACCTTTCTGAGAGGCGATATAATATCTAGATACAAAAGAATGAAAGGTTTTAATGCGTTATACCCATTTGCTTTCCATTGTACTGGAACACCAATAGTCGCTGCCGCTGAAAGGATTTCGGAAGGGGAAGAAACGCAGATCAACAATCTAAAAAAGATGGGTATACCCGATGGAGAAATAGAAAACTTTAAAGACCCAGTCTACTGGACAAAGCACTTCTCAGAAGAGATGACAGAGCATTTAAAGGCTACAGGTTTTGGGATAGACTGGAGAAGATCATTCATCACGACATCATTAAATCCTTATTATAATAAGTTTATCGAATGGCAGTTCAGGAAACTGAAAGAGAAAGGATTGATCGCTATAGGAAAACATCCTGTGATATGGTGTCCAAAATGTAAAAATCCCGTGGGCGATCATGCACGACTTGAAGGAGAAGGAGAAACTCCCCAGGAGTTTACATTGCTAAAGTTTGAGTTTGGAGATTCATACATAATCGCTGCGACGCTGAGACCAGAGACTGTTTTCGGACAGACAAATCTCTGGGTAGATCCTGAGATAGAGTATGTCAAAACAAAAGTGGATAACGAGATCTGGATCATGAGTAAAGAATGTTCTGA
>QMUN01000223.1 GCA_003660605.1 Thermococci archaeon | reverse complement strand
TGGAGATTATTCGCTAAAAATAACGGTAGAATACTTTGATTCAAGGAATAAGAGGTATAAACCCTTTGAGAAAGAGTGCAGCATTCATGTTTTGGGTCCGAGCGAAGAAGAGATCAATCAGGAGAAACTTAACAAAGCTGCTGCTGCAGAGAGGGAAGCAGCTACTCTTTTAAGTAAGGATGAGTTCGATTCGGCTTTAGAAAAATATAAAGAAGCTAAAACATTGTACGAGGAAGTTGGTATAACTACAAAAGTTAATGATATGAATAGCAAAATAAACTTGGTAGAGGAAACTATCCAGAAGATAGAGGAGAATACGAAAAAAGCAGATCAGGATTTTCAAAATGGTGTTCAGTATATGAATGACGGTGATTACTCTGAAGCCCTGGAAAAAGTGAAGAATGCAAAAGTATTGTATACGAGTTTATTTAATCTAACAAATAGTAATGAAACTTATAAGAATCTTTACGAGAGCAAGATAAATGACTGCGAAGAAAAGATACAGTACTTGGAGGAAAAAATAAATGAAGAGGAAGATGATACTGAGGTAGTGGAACTAAAGACAGTTTTTATTGCAGCAATAATATTATTACTGGCAGCTTTAGTTTTTGGTATCATGCTTATCAGGAAAGAGTAAGGTGAAAATATGAAAAAATTAGCTTTATTTTTGATGTTTTTGATAGGAATGCCGTACGTATTAAGTTACGATAATGTTACTTTAGAGTATGATTATCCATCTCAGGTATTTGTGGGTGAAGAAATCGAGATAAAGGTTAAATTGACCAATACTGCAGGAAATAACGTCTGGGAATGCAAGGTTAGAATAGATAAAGAGAAGATACTTGATTATGTTCTTCCATTTATAGATTTTAAGGTGGATGAAGCGAAGTTCAAAGCACCATTATATTACAAAAAACATGACAAGTACGGGGAGGATCAAGTTTCATTAAAAATAGTTTTCAAAAAGGGAATAAGAGGTGGGACTTACACGATTCCCATAGTTTTTTCAGGAAGAGTCGGCGCCTGTAAAGATGGATGCATACCACTTCCGCCGCAGGAAAAAAAGATTAAAATAGTTGTAATAGTTCCAAAGCCTTTTCTCAGTATTCAGACGAATAAAAGGGTGGAGGTAAAAACAGATACCGTTGATATACCCTTTGTTTTAAAAAATTCAGGCACAGGGAAAGCTAAAAATATAGTTATCACAACAAGTCCTGGAGAGCTTCCAACAAAGGTGGATCTTAACAGCACAGAGCTGGATCCTGAGGGAGAACTTGAAGGAAAGATAATTCTCGATGCGTCTCAACTCTCTACGGGAATATATACTCTCGACATAAACTTAACTTACAGCGATGAGAATTATAATAACTCTGGGAAAAAAGAGACTGTGGAGATAGTTGTCACAAAAGAAACGACTACAACGACTACGCCGCCGCCAGAAAACGATAAAGGTGATACGTACTATGCCCAGGGCATGCAGAACTTGTCAGACAAATCCTATGAAGAGGCTATAAACTCTTTTATAGATGCAGAGTTTCACTATCTTAACGCAGGAAATACAGAAAAGGCTTTAGAATGCAGAACTCAGATAGAGAACATAATAAATCTCTTAAATGCAGAAAAAGAGGTAGAAAATACAGATAAATACTTATTGATCATAGGACTACTGATAGGCTCAGCTTTGAGCGGGATAGGACTTACTGTATGGTTATACAACAAAGAACTCTAAAAACTCTTTCCAAGAGTTTCCGTCTCCAGAACTTTTACCAGAAGCTTTACCGCATTCTCCACATCTCTCATATCAATACATTCCACGGGCGAATGCACGAACCTTGTAGGTATCGAGAGGGTAGTGGAGACAACACCTTCTTTTATCAGATGAATACTTCCTGCATCCGTACCTCCTCTTGTGAGGATATTTCTCTGAAGGGGTATCTTCTCCTTTCTGGCGATCTTTTCTATGAATGAGTTAAGCTTCCTGTTTCCTATAACACTTCTGTCCATTACAGTTATTGCTGGACCCTTTCCCAGTTCTGTTATCCTCCTATGTTCCTTTACATCTGGAACATCCATTGCCAGAGTGACATCTATAGCTATCCCTATGTCTGGCGATATTTTATACCCTGAAACTCTGGCACCTCTTAACCCTACTTCCTCCTGCGTCGTTGCAACAAAATAGAGATCATACGGACTTTTCACTCTTTTTAAAGTTTCGATAAGAATAAAAACGCCTATCCTGTCATCCATTGTTTTACCCGTGTACCTGTTTTCTGAAAGCTTCTTTAAATCTCCTTCATACGTAATTATGCTGCCAATATCTATGCCCCTCTTCAGGACTTCATCTTTATTTTTCGCACCTATGTCGACGAAGACATCCTCTATGGAAAGTTCTTTTTCCTTTTCTTTTTCTTTTTTCATGTGAGGGGGTATGCTCCCCATAACTCCATAATATTTACCTTCTCCATGAACTATTACTCTCGTGCCTATGAGTGTTTTTACGTTTATCCCTCCGACAGGAGATACAAATATGAAACCATTTTTATCTATATGACTGACAACAAAACCTATCTCATCCATGTGTGCCGCAAGCATTATCTTTCCTTTACCATTTCCTTTTTTCAATCCTATTACATTTCCCAGAGTGTCTATTTCCACGCTG
>QMUN01000222.1 GCA_003660605.1 Thermococci archaeon | reverse complement strand
CTCCACAGTAGCAGTCCCAAATCTCTTGCCATCCAGCATAGCCATAGCTTCGTCTCCTTTAAAAATTTGATTTGTACCCAAATTCGTTATATCTGCAGCGATTACCTTTTTATTCTTGATCAGAAAATATGCATCTTCTACACTCTCATTTTTCCCTAATATCCTTATATATCCTTTAAAATCTGATTCAATACTGTTGAATAACTCCTCATCAATTGTGAAATTTTCTCTTTCACTGTAATGTACAGATGTTCCTCTCGGCAGTTCCATAGAATTCCCTCTTCTTATAGATATTTAAGGTTTTTTGTAGATCTCAGGAGGAGGATGGCCATTTAATATTTGCGGTTTCATGATGTCACGATCCTCCCATTCTCTTTTTTATTTCTTTACCCTTACGCTATAACAATTCGTGAGATATTTGAGTTTTTTATATCTCTCGGGATTTTCTCTGATCTTCTCCAGCAATTTATGAATGATCTCTCGTTCTGATTTGTCAAGTTCTTTCAGATCTTTTTCAAACAACGGATGTGCTTTTAAACTCCACACAATCTAATCACGTTCTAAAAGATCAAATATCTCTTTTTCTTCCAAAGGCCTGACTTTACCTTCTTTGAGCTCCTTCATCCTCCTTTCTGCTTCCTTTAATATCTCATCTCCCACCATAGATTCCAAAATCTCAAGGTTCTCTTCTATTTCTGAGATTACATTTTCCAGTACTCTTTTTGTCCAATCCAAAAAAACCTCACTCTTCAGACTCCGTTTTTCTCAAAGGGGCAAAAATAGTGTATCTATCTTTACATTCCAATTCATCTACAACTCTTCTGACAATCATGCCCACAGGATCTGGCATGGAGGAAACTCTCTCATCTATGTCCTTAAAACTCTTGAACTCTCCTTTTCTTCTTTCATCCAGTATAGATTGCATAAGTTTTTTCCCAACGCCCGGGAGAAGTTCTAATTGATGGAACCTTATTGATATTGGTCTCGCCTTATTAAAAAATTTAACAAACTCTTCTTCATTTTTCTTCACTATCTCCTCTACTATATAAGGCAGCTCCGCTTTTGCTGTAGAGGTCAACTCCCCGTAAAACAATCTCCTCTTTATATGGTTTATCTTGTCTCTCTGACCTTTTCCAATAAAAATTCTTTCATATACCTCCAGTTCTGTCTTTGGAACTACCTCCAACAATGAAAAATAATTTTCTCCTACTACTTGTGCCACAGGAGATTTCTTTGATCTTTTTATTCCCTCATTGGGGTACCCTTCGGGAAGATAATCAAGAACATAAGCGTAATTTTCATAGATCTTTTTCATTTTATCACTTATATTTTTTTACGATCTCCAAAATTTTCTCTGTTTCTTCATCGTTTAGGATATGTCTCTCCTTAGCATATATCACTCCAAGATCGTATTTATCTTCGGGAAGAATATCTGTTATCTTCACAGCTATCTCGGAAGAAATCCCGATCCCTGAAAGTTCCTCTTTCAATTTTTGTGCACTTTTCAAATCAAGCTTACAGAATTTCATGAGATGATCTAAAGCTATACCCTGCTCATAAAGTAGCTCTCCCTTCTCTTTTCTATCCTCCAAGATTTTTTTTACCTCTGGAAGGGTTAAACTCTTCTCATCAAGCTTTTTTTTCCCCAACATATTATATCTCCTGTTTTCTGAGATGCTCAGGTCTGGCAATAATAGTTTTATATTTCTTTTTTTCCCTGATCCCCACGAGATACGATTTTCCTCTCTTGCCTATAATAGTACCAGTGACGCCATGAAACTTTGGGTGGGGCATTCCCCTATGTACAGAAGGTTCCAGCACTAAATGTACCTTATCCCCGTTATTATAATCTACCAAGAGCCTAGAGATAACATTTAAATTTTTATCTCTGTATCTTTTTGTGAGTTTTCCTCTACTTCTCGTTCTGAATCCTCTTGATCTTTCCATATTTTCACCTATCATGAATTTTTATTACATCCAAAGCTATGCATTCCAAATCTTTTTGAACGATAGAAGACACACTCGGCACAGTTCTTCCATCGTCTCCTGTGATCAGTTCTTTTACGTAAAGTCCGCTTTCACAGCAGATCTTCAAGCAATTACTATTTTCCCTCTCTACTTTATAAATCTTTCTGATTCTAATCTTATCTGCCCTTCTATGCTGGACTCTTTTAGGTGTTCTCTGACTTATTTCACGAAGATACTTGATCCTTTCAAAATCTTCATCAGAGATATCCTGATCTAAATAAACTAGATATGTCTTTTTAAACTTCCCTCTCTTCAATTCTATTACCTCCCTTTTATTGGAGTACTCCAGTTCAGTTACTTTTATTCTATTATCTTTATTTATCTCAGATTGTATCTTTTTAAGGTCTAATTTTCTAATTTTTGGTTTCTGAATCTCAATGACAAAGGGTCTTCCATCTCCCAGCATCCTTGCATCTATATCCTCTCTCCCTGCACCATGAAATTTCTCCTCTTCGGCTTTCGTATATTTTAGAATAACTCCCCCTATAATTTCCTCAACGCTTGTCTCATACATTTTACCTTTAAAATTGCAGTATGAACAGCCTTTCCCTCTACATTTTCTGCAGTACCATTTTGTTTGAGGTATATCTCTAACATATTTATTGTATCTTCCTTTTATATACAGAGAATTG
>QMUN01000221.1 GCA_003660605.1 Thermococci archaeon | reverse complement strand
GATTGTATGTCAGATTTCTGGAAGCTTTCAAGCCATCCGTATTCATTTTTGAAAATGTTCCCGGTTTTCTTTCTGCCGGGGATGGCAAACTGTGGCAGGATATACAGAAATATTTCAAAAAAGCGGGATATGAGGTTGGATATAGATTGCTGAATGCCCATGATTTTGGTGTATTGCAGAATAGAAAGAGAGTCATTGTAATTGGGTGGAGAAAAGAATTGAACCTGGAATATCCGGAGTTCAAAAAGGACAGTAATATCAACAGATTCAGGGTTATAGAAGTCTTTGATGATCTGCCTTCACTAAAACCCGGAGAGAGAATATATACAGGAGCATATATAAAAAAACCATCTGAATACATGAAAATGTATGGAATCAGAGATGAAGAAAACATTCTTACCCTTCATATAGCAAGGAAGCATAATGAAAGAGACAGGGAAATATATCGATTCTACATTGAAGCATGGTTAAAAGAGAAAAGGAGACCGGAGTATGATGAGTTGCCTGAAGAATTGAAAACACACAGGAACAAAAGGGTGTTCAGGGATAGATTTAAAGTTGTTGCTCCAGATCTCCCGTATTCGCAGACGGTGGTTGCACATCTTGAAAAAGATGGACATTACTTTATACATCCGGATATAAACCAGTTGAGATCCATATCTGTCAGAGAAACTGCAAGACTCCAATCATTTCCTGACAACTTCTACTTTGAAGGACCAATGACTGCGATGTTCAGACAGATAGGAAATGCCGTTCCACCGTTGATGGCTGAAAAAATTGCTGAAAAAATTAAGGAGATGATAGGATGAATGAGGAAGCAAAACTGGAAATGAAAGTAGATATGAATGTTATCCAGCATCTGGGAATTTCCATGTATGCAACACTGCTTCCAGTAATAGCAGAACTTGTATCAAACGCGTGGGACGCAGATGCAACCGAAGTCTGGATAGAGCTTTACGATAGCGATCCAGAGAACAAGAAAATAGTGGTGAAAGACAATGGAATCGGAATGAGTGTTAAAGAAATTCAGGATTCTTTTCTTGTTATAGGCAAAAACCGACGGAAAGAGGGAGATACAACTCCGGGTGGACGGAAAGTAATTGGCAGAAAAGGAATCGGGAAATTATCAATGTTTGGTATTGCGGATGAAATCGTTGTTACTTCTGTAAAAGAAATTAATGGTAAAAAGATTAAAAATAGATTCAGTCTTAACCTTAATGACATAAAAAATGCGGGGACAGTATATCATCCTCCCCACGAAATTGTAAATGAAGAGACGGATGAAGAGCCAGGTACCACTATAGAAATTAAGAGAATAAGAAGAAAATCTCCTTTCGATGCTCGTAAAATAGCTATTGATCTTGCAAGGAGATTTTTGATTTTTGATGAGCATTTTAAGGTATGGATTAAACACAACGATGAAGAGCCTATACTGGTAACACAGGAATTACGATTTGAAGGAATTGAAATTGAATTTGAGTGGGAATTTCCTAATTCTAAACTCAGTACAGATTATGGACATAAAGATAAAGTCAGAGGGAAAATCTATACGGCAAAGAAACCTGTTCCGGAAGATATGAAGGGAGTATATCTTGTTGCCCGGGGAAAACTTGTACATAAAAATGATTTTTATGGAATAAGGTCGTCTGATTATGCCCATGCGTATTTAACTGGATGGCTCGAGGTGGATTTTATAGATGAGGATCCGGAAGAAGATAATATAGCAACAAACAGACAGGAACTTACCTGGGAGAAAGAAAATCTACAAAAATTGGGAAGCTATATACAGGAAGTGATTTTATTTGTAACATCAGAATGGAGAAAGAAAAGAAGAGAATTAAAAGAAGAGAAAGTTCGGGAAAAGACAGGTATAAATATAACAGAGTGGATTGAATCACTGGATCCGGTGAGCAAACCAATAGCCAGAAAACTGGTGAACTCTGTTCTTGCCTCAGAAAATATTGATGGGGAACGTACATCAGAGATGATATACTTCATACACGATATGTTTGAATTTGATACATTTAAAAAAATGGCGGCAGAGATTATTGAAGAAGATTCCGTTCCTGAAAATAAAATTTTAGACCTTATGAAAAGGTGGGAACTTGTGGAAGCAAGAGAGATGTATAAAATTTCACAGGTAAGAATAGATACCATTACAAATTTCGAGAAATTAATACAGGAGAACGCAAAAGAAGTACCAACGATTCACAAATTTTTTAAAAAATTCCCATGGTTACTTGATCCACGAATTATGGAATTCAGAGATGAAATAACATACTCCAGCCTTCTTAAGGAAAGGTATCCTGAAAAAGAATTGGAAGAGAGTAACAGAAGAATAGATTTCCTGTGTACAAAATTAGTTAATACACTATTCATTATAGAATTGAAAAGGCCTAGACACATTTTGACACTTAAGGATCTTGAACAGGTTGAAGATTATGTGAGTTTTTTAAAAGAAAAATATACCGGAAATAGTCCTGAAAGTCCATCAAATATTGAGGCTTATTTGATAGTTGGTGAAACACCGGACAACCGAAAGATCAGATTGCGTTTAGATGCTTTGAGATCTCAAGTTATACAGAAGAAACTGAAGCATAAACTTCACTCGGTAGAGATATTCTATCATAGTGGGTTTATTGAAAGAGATACTGAACTAAAGAAAGAAAGTGGTGTAGAT
>QMUN01000220.1 GCA_003660605.1 Thermococci archaeon | reverse complement strand
TCCAGATACTATGCTGAACAGTGCTTAAAGGCAGGAGTGGCCTTCATAAATGCAATGCCAGCATTCATTGTTTCTGGAGACGACTGGCCGAAAAAATTTGAAGATGCAGGACTGCCGTGCGCAGGGGATGATATAAAAAGTCAGGTTGGAGCTACTATAATTCACAGAGTTCTTGCTCAGTTGCTTTTAGACAGAGGAGTGAAAATTGAGAAGAGTTATCAGTTAAACATTGGTGGGAATACTGATTTTTATAATATGCTGGAACAGGAAAGGCTGAAATCAAAAAGAATAAGTAAGACCGAAGCAGTGCAGAGTTTAGTTCCATATAAAATTCCCCTGAGGATAGGGCCTTCAGATTATGTAGATTTTTTAAATGACAACAAAATCTGTTATATCTATATGGTAGGAAAGAAGTTTGGGGACATACCACTAACAATAGACCTTAAACTCAGCGTGGAGGATTCTCCTAACTCCGGAGGCGTGATGATAGATGCAATCAGGGCAACTAAAATTGCATTGGATAGAGGAGTAAGTGGACAGTTGTTATCAATATCTGCATACAGTTTCAAGCATCCACCGATACAGTATCCAGATTCGATAGCAAAACAGATGGTCGAGGAGTTCATAAGGGGAGAAAGGGAGAGATAATATTTTTCTTTTTTTTACTGAAAGAAATTTTTAATCTTAGATATCATTCAGTGGTTATCATTACTTTGTCTTTTTCGCTACCATATAACTTTATATCATCAAAAAACGCAGTTCCTGTACCTATCATAAAAGCCATTATCTCAATTTTTGCAGCTCCCTCTGGAACTTCGCCCAAAGCAACTACCTCTGTCCAATCGCGAGTTCCATAAAATATCACGTCCTGAGGAGTTGTAAAGAATCCGATGACATTATCATCGCCATCGAAAAATAGAATGTATATTGCAGCTTTTGCATCTTTATTAAGAGCTTTCAGATTTTTTGATTTTATATGAGCTGTCAGTTTAAGTTTTTTGGAGATCTTTTCTATTTTTAAAGTTTGCATCCATATATTTGGATATGGACTGTTTTCATCGTTATTTGTGATAGAAATACAGTATTTTCCATTGTATACGTTTTTTCATTCCAAAGAAAGCTCACCCCCTCCCGTGAGGTATAAGCCCATCCATATGGTTTATTCTCTCCCTCTTCAAGACCTGAGTTACTTAAAAGATTTTTTGTAAGCCCGCCAAAAAGTTTCTCATAATATCCAGAATGGAGTTCGTGTAAAAAAGATGACCATTCTGTAACACATACAAAATCTAATCCACTTTTTTCATAATCACTTAAATTGTCATCAGCCTCTTCTTTGCCGTAATACAATCCTAAGTATACAGAAATTCCCCATGCATTTGGATGTTTTTTCCATGTATCTCAGCTATTACAGTATTTTTCAATAATTCCTTAACTTTTCTGGATACTTCCTCAAGACCCTCTATATTGGAACACCTATCTGCAAGATCATACAGATCTACAAGGTTTTTTATCATACCGCTTGATCCGAAAGACTGGGACCCTAAACAGGTATCGATTATTTCATCCCAGTTTTGGTTACTTAATAATATCTCAGTGAAAGTATTTACATTTTCTACGAGTGTGTCCAGTTTTTCAGTTTTAATTGCACTCATAGTTATATATTCTTTATAATCTAGATTTTTGTTGTTTTCTTCTATTATCTCTATTATTTTTTTTCCGATCTCTTCATTTGACAGATCAGGATTTTCATTTAAAATTCTGCATATAGGATTTATAGCCTCTGCCCAATAGTAGAGATAAAAACTGTACTCTTCACTGCTTATATAAATATCAATACAGTCCCTCAACTCATAGACAGATTCAACTGCACCCATAAGACATGTCCCTGTGAAACATAATATATCAACTCCAGATTTTGAAAGCGCATCCTTCATTTCAGGCATTGTGAGTTTGTCCTTGCTTGGAGTGTCAATACAACATCCTTCCCACCCCATGCCATGATCATACACAAGAAGTATGTATCTTTCTGCAGGAAACTCTTTTTTACAATAAGAAATAAAATCTTTCAGAGTTTTTGGATCTCCCATGTTTATTTCACCATTTTCTTTGAGCAGCACCTTTTTTTCTATTATATACCATGTTTTTGCGCTTTCATTACCATAGGGATCTTCTAAAGCTACTACATGTATATTTTTACACGAAAAGGCAGTGGCTGCAAAGAAATCAATAGGATTATATGCCGAGGTAAAATTTTCTTCATCATACAAAAAATCAGCATCATTATAAAACATTATCGTCCATTTTTTTGTTTCATGAGATACTTCAGTGCTTACACCAGGTTTTGGACTGCTGCGGATGTATCCCCGCTGTTGAGGTGTTTCAGATTGTTTTGGAGCTGATATACATGATGATATGATTACAATTATCAAAAGTAACACACAATAGTTCTTAAGATTTTTCATGAGTGATCAACTCAATTTAAATATTTAAAATTTTTGGTACTAAAGGCAGAAAATTTTATATTTCATTACAAAAAAGAGATAGCATGTCAGAAAAAATAAAGATTGGTATTATTATATGCGATCGCTGGAACACATGTGCAGGCGGTAAATGCTTGAGATCTCTTCATAATAGAGAGGGTGCATTCAGTATTTATAAGGATAAAGAGGTAGAACTGGTAGGGTAT
>QMUN01000219.1 GCA_003660605.1 Thermococci archaeon | reverse complement strand
CTATTTATATGGGTACGTCATCAATATATCAATGAAGCAAAGGAGTCTCGAGGAACTATTTGATCAATGTATAAATAAGAAATTAATAATTAAAAATAAGGATATGTTAAGACATTCTTATACGCCAGATGTATTGCCACATAGAGGTGAGCAGATAGAGAACTTGGTATTACCTCTTATATCAACACTTAAAGGTGAAACTCCTTCCAACATATTAATTTACGGCAAAACAGGTACAGGTAAAACAGCAGTTGTTAAATATGTTGGTAAGGCGATAGTTAAAAGAGTTGGAGGGAAGTTTTACTCTAGACCGTATATAAATAGAATAAAGCCAGATCTTGAGGTAGAGAATAATGACAATGCCCCTGTGTATTTTATATATATAAATTGTGAAGTTGTTGATACACAGTACAGGATGCTTGCAAAGCTTTGTGAGTACCTTGGAGCATCTGTGCCGCTTACAGGATGGCCTACGGATAAGGTATACGATACATTTTTCAATGCATTAGATAGCTCAAAAAGACTTGTGATAGTTGTTCTCGATGAGATCGATAAACTGCTTAAAAAATCCAGTGAGGATATACTTTATAATTTAACGAGGATAAATACAGATCTAAAAAATGCAAAAGTGAGCATCATTGGCATCTCTAACGATTTAAATTTTATAGAATTTCTTGACCCCAGGATAAAGAGTTCTTTAGGGGAAGAGGAGATAATATTCCCACCGTATGATGCAGTTCAGCTCGTTGATATACTTACCCAAAGAGCTTCAGAAGCTTTTTATCCAGATGTTATAGGATCGGGGGTCATTCAATTATGTGCGGCTTTCGCTGCGCAGGAGCATGGGGATGCAAGGAGGGCATTGGATCTCTTGAGGGTATCTGCTGAGATAGCTGAAAGAGAAAACTCCAAGAAGATAGAGGAAAGGCATGTAAAGGAGGCAAAGATAAGGACAGAAAACGATAGGATTATAGAAGTCCTGAAAACTCTTCCTACACAAAGCAAGCTCGTTCTTTACTCTGTTGTGCTTCTGGAGAAATACAATACCTCAACAATTATAACAGGCGATGTGTACTCTGTTTATAAAGATTTATGCAGACTTTCAGGGCAGGATATTTTAACACAGAGGAGGACATCAGACCTTATATCAGAGCTGGACATGCTGGGGATTCTCAACGCTAAGATAATTAATAAGGGGAGGTATGGAAGAACAAAGGAGATAAGGCTTGGTGTTCCTATAAATCAAATAAAAATAGAGCTTGAGGCAGACTATAAGATAGAGAGGATCTCCTATTACGTTCCACCTGTACAGCACAAACTGGGGTAATCAGATGGCAGTAGATACCAAAGAGATTGTGAGCATATTAGATAGAGATATAATTTCTATTTTTTACGAGAACAATATTTTTCTGAGTAAAGAGGCATATGAATATATACTTGAAGAAAAAATTGATATAGAGACATTGAGAAAGTATATAGAGTATTTACAGGAGAAAAATAAGTATATCGCTGAGAAATCCTCACTTTTAGACATATATTTACCAAAAATGAAAGAGAAGGATTTTAAATTTGAAAAAAAAGAAACAATTCTCGATAAAATAACAGAGGAGAAGATAAAAGGATCTGTAAAGAGTAGAGATATCCCAGCAAGAGATACGGATCCAGAGGTAAAAATCTTAAAAAAAATAGAAACAGATAGCGAGGGAAATTTTGAGGATTTCTTAGAGACTTTTAGAGATAGATATGAAAAAATTTCCAGAATTTTTAGAGAAAGAGTTAATATAAGAGATTTTCAAAATATAAGCACTATCAAAAAGGGAGAAAATGTTAAAGTTGTAGGGATGGTAAGAAAAAAATTAAACGCAAAGACAAAAAATGTAATATTAACAATAGAAGATTTTTCAGGAGTCACAAAGGTGTTCATTTCAAGAAAATCCAGTATAAATACAGAGATGATCTTTGAAGATGAAGTATTATATGTGGAAGGGAAGTGTGGAGGAAATATAATATATGCACAGAATGTTGAGTTTCCGGATATACCATTAGTGAGAGAGGTAAACAGGAGTGAGATAGAGATATACTCAGTTTTGATCTCCGATTTGCATGTAGGGAGTAAGATGTTTTTAGAAAAAGAGTTTCTAAGATTCCTAAAATGGCTTAATCTAAAGATAGGAGATGAGAAACAAAAACGCACAGCATCCAAAATAAAATATCTTATCATCGCGGGAGATGTTATCGATGGTATAGGGATTTACCCAAATCAAAAAAAAGATCTGGAGATATTAAGCGTATACGATCAGTATAAAAAATTATATGAATTATTATCGTTAGTACCTGATTACATTCAGATTATAATCTCGCCGGGAAATCATGATGCTGCTAGACCTGCGATTCCACAACTCCCCATTCCCAAGGAGTTTGCTGCCGACCTGTATGATATGGACAATGTTCTTATGGTCGGGAATCCAGCATTTTTTTCAGTGCACAACGTTAAAACATTAGTGTATCACGGAGACACGATATTTGATATTATAGAGAAAATAAGAGTACCACAAAGCGATGTGGTCTCTCCAATGATTCAGATGCTTAAAAAAAGGCATTTGGGTCCTATGTATGGAAAAAAAACGGGGATGATACCTGAAAGAAAAGATTATCTTGTTATAGAAGAGGTACCAGATGTGTTACAT
>QMUN01000218.1 GCA_003660605.1 Thermococci archaeon | reverse complement strand
GCAGAGGCTATTGAAAAGATAGTGGGCAATGCCTCGCAGACGTATTCATTAGACGGGAGAAAAAGGATAATAGTTCTGGATGAAGCTGATAATATCTATGGCAGTGTAGATAAAGGGGGAGTCAGGACTCTGGCAAATATCATCACAGAAACGAAAGTCCCGATAGTTTTAATTGCCAATGAGCACTGGAATGTTTCTCCAAGTATAAGAGAAAAATGCAAAATGATAAACTACCCGAAACTCCGTTATCCGAGTATCGCCAAGGTTTTGAAGAATATAGCAAAGAAAGAAGGGATAAACGTCTCAGATTCACAGATTATAGACCTTGCAAAAAACTCTGAAGGTAACTTAAGATCAGCTATCAACGATCTTGAAAATTACAGGGAGGATATAGATAAGATAGGAACTCTGAGAGACACAAAGACAAGCATATTTCATGCGATCGCAGAAGTTTTCAAGAGAAGAAGCTGTGATGTGAGGGAAGTATTCTGGAACATGGATAAATCTCCTGATGAGATACTTCTATGGATAGACGAAAACCTTCCAAAGGTCTATGAAAAGGAAGATCTGGAAGGGGCATACAAGATGCTCTCCAGAGCAGATATATATCTGGCAAGAACAAAAAGGAGACAGCAGTACAAGTTATGGGGGTATGCCATGGATCTTATGAGTTCGGGAGTATCCGTGGCAAGAAAGGGAAACTTTAAGTTCGCCAAATTTTCTTCTCCTTCTTACTTCATAAAACTGGCAAGAACAAAAGCTGAAAGAACGATTGAAAAAGACATCACTCAAAAAATATCAAAAAAATGCCACTGTTCTACGAGAGTGGCAAAACAGTATTTAATTATTGCAAAGGATCTCAGCGATTATTTTGAACTTGAAAAAAAGGAGATAGAATTCTTAAAATCTAAAATATCTCTATGAAGTTTTCTCCAGTTGCCCAGGTGAACTCTCTGTCACTTCCTGCCACTACTATTACATCTGTTCCATACTGCCAGGGATCATTGAAGTACGTGAATCCTTCTCGAGAGCCGTTACCTGTGATCCAGTACTCTTTCTGGGATAATCCCTTCTCGACAAGTTCGTATGTTATTTTATTTGCAGGATCTGTTTTTCCGCATGGAGGGCAGGGACCTCCGATCAGTATAAAGTTATACTTCATTTTATGAGATTCTTTTATTTGATCATCATAGAAAACTTTACAATTGAGAAACTCTGCTATTTTATCCGCTATCTCATGATCCGCTCCTTCTCTTCCTACAATGACAATGCAGTTAGCTTCTTTTGTACTCGGTATTCTCAACACGTGCTCTGGAAATAGATTATCCTCGATGTCTCTATAGAAGAATCTACATTTTAAGACAGCATAAGAATTACCGAGTCCTATAACAGTATCAAAAAGCCAGATGTGTAAATCCTCTGATTCCAATTTATCATATTTTGATATGGCAAACTCCTCACCATCAAAAAATATAATCACTCTCTCCTCCTGCGTCTCAATGCTCTCTATTATGATTTCATGATTTTTAACGTGGGCAGTCTTCCCTTCATAGATTATCGCCTCTTTTAACTCCTCGAAACATGGGAGAGCAGAGATATAGAAGGCAAAGGAAAGCTTGCCATCTTCTCTTCCAAAAAACGTTATTTCAAATCCTATTTTCAGTGAATCTCCCTCTTTCAGAGCATATTCATCTCCATCTATTCTCAGTGTAACTTCATACTTTCCATTTGTTATTCTGTAATCAACAAGTTCTATCTCTTTACCTTCAACAAAAATACTTTCTCCACTGTATACAAACGCATTTGCTATTTTTTCTGCTCCAAAGGAGGTAATAACTAAAGGTAGTATCAAAAGAGATACAAGAGATAATTTCCTGATCATTTTATCACGTTAAATTCTATGTCAGCAGTCCTTAAAAACGTTCCGAGGAATGAAATTAATAAAGCTATCTATCGTTAACATGAATCAAAAAATGATAGCGAAACATGAGGGGGTGCTATTTAATATAAAATATCCCGATAAAATCATACCTGTCCTCGTTATTCCATAAAAATCTGCTTCTAAGGGAGCAGGAATGGGATAACACCGAACGATAAAAAATACAGCAAAAGTATTTCTTTTTTCGTGAGATTAGGGTCTTCAAAATAGAGAAACATTTTTATAGTCAATTGTCTATAGTATAACTGATAGGTATGAGGGAGGTCAGAATGAGAATCCTCATAGTAGATGACGAATCGGAATTAATAAAATTGTATAGAGATATATTAACAAAATTTGGATATTCTGTAGATTTTGCGTTAAATGGAGAAGAAGCTGTTAAGTCCTACGAAAAGGCGTATAACAAAGGGGAAAGATTTGATTGTGTTATTATGGATTACAGAATGCCGACAAAAGATGGATTGGAAGCTATGAGGGAAATCCTCAAACTTGACAAAATAGGTAAAATAATCTTTGCAAGTGCAGATGATTCTATAGAAAAAGAAGCTTTAAAGCTTGGTGCAAAGGCATTTCTTAAAAAACCTTTTGGCATAGACACTCTTATTGGTGCCCTTCGAGCATAAGGTTTTTAAATAAACTCGTCAAACACATAACTATGGCTACATTAAGACCTGGAAAAATAGACAGAAGAACAAACAATCCCAGTTACACGAGGAGGGAGTACATAAGAGTACTGCCACATATAAAGATAACTCATTT
>QMUN01000217.1 GCA_003660605.1 Thermococci archaeon | reverse complement strand
TTATAAAAATCTTCTTTTTCTATTATATCTCCCATAACAATAATCTTGTCCCGGAGAGGATCCTCTATTTTCACATTCATCTTTGATACTACTATCTTAAATGGGTCTTCTATCAATATTTCTGGTGTAAAGAGTTTTAAATAGAAATCCACACTGTTACCTTCTATTTCGTAATCCAAAATAATATTTAGATTTGTTTCTTTGCAGAATTCCTCCATTTCTTCCTTTAATGTCTCTAAATCGTTACTTAAATCATCCGAGTACTTTACGGTGTCCATGCATGCATTTTTTATACTTGTGTACAATGCATAATAATTCTCTGTTTCTATAGAAAGAGGGGTATAGAATGTTCTGTTCACTGAAAAGATCATTAAACAGACGATCACTGCTGCAATTAGAAAAAACTGTGATTTTTTATTCATTTGTACCACAAATATATCCTTATTTTATATATGAACCTTTCATCATCTACTATTTTTACATATCTGCATGTAACAGAGGCTCTGTCAGTTTCTCTTCCATATCTTTCGTCATTTATTTCCAGGGCATAATCAACATTCTCAGGAATGCACTCTCCAATCTTTTCGTAAAGAAGGTCATGATCATTTTTCAGTGCATAATACAAGAAAGATGTTTCTTCATATGGAAGAGAATCCAGAACGATCAATGTGTCATCTCCAATATTTTTAAGTTCTCTAAGGTCAGATTTTTCAAGGGAAAGTTCCTCTGACGTATATGTGAGAAAGCTGATCATTAAAATCCCTGCAAGCACGGATTCCAGAATTCTTGCGTATCCTTTTCTATTCATGGTATCACCAGTAATATAAATAGAACTTTCCAAGCTCATTGTCTATTATTATAGGTCTTTCAAACTTTTTAACGCTTTTTTGTTGGGGTATTTCTTTTCCGTACGTAAATTTATAACTTTCACTCTCTAAAATTATTCTAAAGTCTCCTTTTATCCTCAAGATTTCTTTTACATCTTTATATTCCATTTTCATAAGTTCTTCTACCTTTCTTTTATCCAGAATATTTGGACTCGAAGCCAAACCTATCTTCTCTACATCTGAGGAATCCCAGTTTTCTGGAGATCCTCTATTTTTTAAAAATGTTTCCAAAAGTACTTCCCCCTCTAAACTTTCATTTTTTTCGTGATCAAAAGAAAGTAGAGAGTAGATTACAAAAGAGAAAGAGATCATAAAAACTAAAAATCCGACTCCAAACTCTATCTTCTGCATTTTACACCCCCAAAAAGTAAAATACAATATATGAAACGACTATCATCGCTATACTATGCTTTAGCCCAGATATAACCTTACCATTTGTTATTTTTCCCATAATGAGCCCATTAAAAAATCCTTCCAGCATTAAAAGCCTGAAAAATAGTGTTCTGTATCCTTCTAAGGATATTCCATATATTATCTCCCCTCCTTCTATCGTTGACATAGGAACTAAGAAAGCGTAATAAAGCAAGATAGTCATGCCAAGGAAAAGGCCGAAGATCATGTACATTATTATCATATAAGGTGCAATATTTCCTTTCAGTTCTCTTTCTATTTCTTTTAATTGTTTGGAGTTTCTGGAAGCTGAGCTCAAGACTTCTCTTATATCTCCTCCGGAACGGTTGGCTTCTATGATCAGATAAACGAATTTTTCTATGAAAGGACTCTTTACAAAAAATGCAAATCTTCTTAAAACTTCTTCGAAAGGAACTCCCCATGTTATGAGCCTGTGAATCTTTCTTATTTCATCTGTGAGAATACCGTAATCCCTTTTGGAACATATGGCAACAGCCTGTGGTATACTCATCCCAGAGTCCACAGATGAAGATAAATCCGCCAAAAAATCCGGGAATATCTCTTCATATTTCTTTATCTTTCTGAATTCAAAGTATCTGTAGGTAGTATAGGGAAGGGCTCCTATTAAAAACGAGAATAAGATAAAATCATCATAATATTCTGTATTGAAATAGAACAATGTAGAATAAAAAAGTAGAGAGATCGCAATCATTAAAGGTATAACTATCAATCCTATATTTCTGAGGTTCCAGAAACTTTCTTTCAGTTCTTTTTTCTCCATCTTATTCCTCCGGATATATAGCATCCAAAAGCAAGATAAAGAGTATAGAAAATCCCGGGACTACAATATATGTGAGAATATTGAGAATATCGTCAAATGTGAAAGGACCTATTTTTTGGGCAGAGAATAATTTGAATATACTTATAGTGACTATTAAAAGGAGAATCAGAAAAATAAAAGAGATAAAGATCTCTGAGTATATCCCCAGTGTATCCGTAAACTCTTTTCTTATCTCCCTGTAATCGAACATGATTCCATCAGCTTTATTTCTGAGATATACGTTTAAATCTCCGCCAGAACGGATGGTGGCAACAATGCCCTGGAGAAGATCACCAAACTTTTTAGAAGGAGTGATAAAGGAGTAATCTGCAAGCACGGTAACTATGTCCTTCCCAAATATCTTTGATTCGGTAACTATATTCTTCGCTTCTTCTGTTATCTCGCCATAAAGTGGAGATTTTGCTATATTTTCAAATATTGTTATAGGAGCTACCCCTGCCTCTGCCATGGCCGTCATATATGTGATAGAATATGCCAGTTTTGATTCTATGTTTCTTCTCCTGTTTGATGTTACGAATCCGGGATACAGATAAAGTATTATAAGTGTTATCAGGAGTATTATGGGA
>QMUN01000216.1 GCA_003660605.1 Thermococci archaeon | reverse complement strand
AACGTTTATAAACTGAAGAAACTATCTTAAGTAATGATAGGGGCATGGGAAGTTATCCTTTATACTTTCATAGGTGTGAGTTTAGGCACAGTGACAGGATTAATCCCGGGCATCCATGTCAATACAATGATCCCTTTCTTTTATATTCTAAACCCTTCTTTTGAAACGTGCATAGTGATAGTAGCTTTAATGGTAACGCACACATTTCTGGATTTCATTCCTTCCACCCTTTTAGGTATTCCTGACGAAACCACAGCTCTTACAGTATTACCTGCCCATAGAATGCTTCTTGAAGGGAGAGGATTGGAAGCTATAAAACTCACAGCTGTAGGAAGTTTGGGTTCGATGTTAGTTTCTTTTCTTATATTTTATCCTGTTTACATAGTTATGCCTAAAATTTATAATTTTTTAGATCCGAGAATGGGATATTTCTTAATCTTGATAAGTGCGGTACTAATTTTAACGGAAAAGGGAATTAAGATAATATACTCCTTATTTGTTTATTTTCTCTCGGGAATACTTGGGTACATAATTCTTAATTCTCACATTTTACCGGAAGATCAAAAGTTATTTCCTGTTTTCACAGGATTGTTTGGATTAAGTGTTCTTTTCTTTGGTTTAAAGAATAAAAGCAGTTTTCCAGTTCAGCCTTTAGATTTCAAGCTTCTTATTCCAAGAATAGATATATTGAAGAGTGTAATAAAAGGATCACTGGCAGGGATGTTCGTTGCATTTTTTCCTGGGCTTGGAAATGCACAGGCGACAGTTTTAGTCCAGATAATTAAGCTAAAGAAAAGAATGTACGATAATAGAGCGTTCATAACAGCATGTTCAGGGGTGAATACGAGCAACGCTATCTTTTCTTTACTTGCTCTGTATACAATCAAAAAACCGAGATCAGGTGCTATCATCGCCATCCAGAAGATTATGGAGATAGACAGAGGTACTCTCCTTATATTCTTATCTGTAATATTGATAAGTTCCGGAATTGCAGTATTTTTGAACTTATACTTTGGAAAATTGGGGATTTATCTAATTCAAAAACTTCCATACAGAAAACTCTGTTTCCTTATCTTTTTTTTCTTAATAATCTTGATTTTCTTCTTTACAGGTTTTATTGGACTGATCGTTCTTTTTACGTCTCTAGCGATAGGCATTCTTCCTCATATTTTAGGAATTAAAAAATCTCATTGCATGGGAGTTCTTCTATTTCCCATAATTTTACACTATCTATGATAACTTCAAGAATAATTGAAGTATATCCAAAAACTTATATACGAAATAAATCATAAAATGATCAGGTGAAATAATGAAAAACAAAATATTTTTGACGGCTGGAATCATAGGGATAATCGTCATATCTGCCTGTGTTATGGGAAATGCAGAAAAAAGCACTGAAGTCACGATATATAACCAGAACTTCGGTGTAGTGAAAGAAACAAGAGAGATAGATCTAAAAGAGGGAATGAACACTGTCATGGTACATGATATTGCAAAGCTTATAGACCCTACATCTGTAAGCATAAAGGATCTTACTGCGAATACTAACGTTCTTGAGCAGAATTATCTCTATGATCTTGTCAGCAAGGAAAAAATTTATGAGAAATACATAGGAAAAGAGATAACAATAGTCGATAAGAATGGAAACACGATGAAGGGAACTCTGCTGAGCTTTTCAGGAGACGAATTGATAATCCAGAACGATGAAGGTGTGCATATTTTAAGATCGGAACAGGTTTCGCTTCCGAAACTTCCCGAAGAATTGATTACAAAACCAACATTGAAATGGCTTCTCGATACGGATAAAAAGGGAAAGCATGATATACAGCTTTCATACATGACATCAGGATTGAACTGGAGTGCCGATTACGTTGCGGTAGTGAATAACGACGATTCAAAAGTTGATCTGACGAGCTGGGTAACCATAGACAACAAAAGCGGTGCATCTTATAAGAATGCAAAACTAAAGCTCATTGCCGGAGAGGTACACAGAGTCAGCGAAATGGGAAGACCACCTTATCCTATGGTAGAAGAAAAAGCTGAAGCAGTACCACAGTTTGCAGAAGAAGCTTTTTTCGAGTATCACATGTACACTCTTCAGAGAACTACAGACATTTTGGACAATCAGCAGAAGCAGGTGACTCTCTTTGAAGTGGATAACGTTTCTGTGAAAAAAGAATACGTTTTTGATACCGGCTGGTACTACTATTATGGATACGGTGGAGAGAACAAGATAAAAACGATGCTGAGCCTGGAAAATACTGAAAAGAACAACATGGGCATGCCTCTTCCAGAAGGTAAGATGAGAGTCTACAAAAAAGATTCCGAAGGACAGTTACAGTTCATAGGAGAAGACATGATCGATCACACTCCCAAAGACGAAAAAATAAGGATCTATCTTGGAGATGCCTTCGATCTTGTGGGAGAAAAAAAGCAGACAGAGTACGATAGGATAGGAGACAATGCTGTAGAAATAAGTTATGAGGTCTCTTTAAGAAATCATAAGGACGAAGATGTCACTATAACAGTCATAGAGCGAGTCTGGGGAGACTGGAAAATGATAAAATCTTCACACGACTGGGAAAAAGAAGATGCACACACTATCGTATGGTACATAAAAGTCCCAAAAAATGATGAGGCTACGCTTACATACACTGTAAGGATAGAATGGTAAATTTTTCTTTTTTATTTTTTTAAAATCTCCTTT
>QMUN01000215.1 GCA_003660605.1 Thermococci archaeon | reverse complement strand
TAACGCTTCATGGCCACATACATGAAAGTGCCAGACTAAGCGGACGATGGATGGAGAAAAAAGGGAGAACGCTTAGTCTCTCTGCAGCCCATGATGGTCCTGAACTTGCTTTAATTTATTTTGATACTAAAAATCTAGAAAATGTAAAAAGAGAGTTGATTCCTCTTTAATTTTCTTTTTTCTTTTTAAGTTCAATTTTTTTAACACTCATATAGGGGCTTGTTATATGGGTTGCCCATGCCGTTCTATTTTTAATATCTTCTTCAGTAATGATATGTACATCGAGTAAATTCTCGGTTTTTATCCCTGTCCTTTGTTCATTTTCTTTCGCTAATTTTTTACCCAGTTTCTCCATGTAATTTAATAACTTTTCTTTTTGCTCTTCAGTTCCTTTGATTTGTATCAGGAGGTCTATGTCACTAGCAGGTCCTGCTTCTCCAGTTTTCGTGCTACCTATTATATACAACGCTACTATTCCATATAAATCAGGATCTAATTCTTCACTAATTTCTCGTACCTTCTGCATCCGCCATCGCCAATGATCTAGAGGTTGTAGGAATGCTAATGCTTCGTTTGCTTCTCCATCCATTATTACAGATAGAGTACTATCTTCGAGTAGACTTTGGGTTTTTACCACTTTTACCACTTTTTCGTAATCTTTGTATTTGGGCAGTATTTCTGCAAGATAATTTTCTGTTTTTGTTAGCAATTCCTCATTAAATATTGTGTCTTTTTGGTCAGGATAGAGAGGAAGATATTTTATATTTGATTCAACAAGATCTTGGAAAAAATGTGTTCCAAAACTAAGTTCAGGAATGTATCCTCCTTTTTCCTTTGCAACCTCTACGAGCAATGATGTGTTTTTTATGTCTCCATATTTTACAGGAACTCCTAACCTTATGTCGCCTCTGCTCCCCCATCGCCCTGGACCGATTAGAATGAATTTTTTATTTGGTAGTTTATTGTTTAATTCGTTCACAATTGTTGCAATTTTTTGCATTTCTTCTACGTTGGAAAGATTTGCATATTCTTCTGGGACCACATATATGATATATTCTATATTTTCTATTTGTCCTGTTGTGACATATTTATTTGCAGAAAATAATTTTCTATCATTTGGGATGTTTGAAGGTATTGGCTTTCTATCAACCCCTCTTCCTTGACTTTGGGGTCGACATTGTAAAATATAAAGCTTGTCTCCATCTGATGCAAATTCAACATCAACTGGGGTTCCAATCTTATCCTCAAGAAGGCGTAGTATCCTTTTCATCTTTTCAAGGAAATCTGTTTTTTCAAAAAGATTGTTAAAAGTAATTACCAAATCTTCTTTTTTAAAATCCGTTAGTATATTTGGTTCAACAAGACGATCATCTTTGTAAACTGATACAAGGTTTTCTAGTTTTGGAAATTCTTCCGAATGTTCTCGAAAAAACTCTATTGCATCAACTGTTTCTATCGCCTTGGATTTTAGATTTATTACATCCATATATCTAGGCGAGTACTGCACTTGCTCACTTATAAGAGTATTAACTCTTAAATTAGGTCTATTAGGCGAAACAAGAATAGGGTAATCGTTGCCAACTCGATCAACGGCTCTAGTGCCAAGGCCAGGAACCAATCTGACCATGCCGTCCTCACGTCTTATTCTGGGAGACCAACTAAACTCGTTTCTACTGAAAGCTACTCCTGCAAAAACTGGCATAAAATAGTGCCCTATCTGTTTACCTACAACCTCCTGTACAAGAACCCCCATCTCCTCACTAAAATCAAGAAGCCCCCTTTCGCGTCTGTACTCAATAGGATCAGGACCAAAAGTGGACGCGTATACTTCTGCGATTGCATCCATTAAAGCAGATAGTCTCTCTTCCTCCGAGCCAACATTTGGAACAAACAAACTTTTGTATTTTCCAGAAAAAGCAGCACCAAAACTATCCTCTAAAAGACTTGATGAGCGGACAATAATCGGCTTTCCTTCTAAATCACGAATTATTTTTCTAAATCCTTCGATGATTTCGTGAGGAAATGTTGCATTTTTAAAAACCTGTTCTAAGAAAGGCTGATCATGGCGTATTTGCTCAGGTGGCAAATATTTTATATGAAATGCTTCATCTAAATCATTATAATGGATGAAATTTAGAATCGTATCTGAAGTAACATACCAACTTTTAGGGAAGGATATATCTTTTAAAACTTCATCTGTTTTCATTGCTTCTTTAAGTATCTTTTCTGCAAGAAAAACCCCAGATGTTTTCCCGCCAAATTTGCCAGAGCCTTGAGCAGGACCTACCGTGTGATTCAACATATCTACAAAATCTTCAATTTCGATATATCTCTTCGCAACATTTACATAATCCAACCTATTTGTAAAAAACCTTCTAATTAAAGCGGTTTTAATACTAATTTTATCTTCTGGGGCGAGAATATTTTCTGCGTCTTCTTTCTCAAAAAAGCGAGTTAATTCATCTGTAATTTCGACAAGAGGAATACCTGGTTTTTGTGATGCCAAAAGAAGAGGGCGTGCTTTGTCTTGTTTTAACCATTCCTGGAACATTTTTGATATTTCTTCTGGGGGGATACTTTCTTTGGCTAATTCAAAAATCTGCTTTTGAATATATCTTAATGAATCAAGATCCTGCCGAGGATTCGGCATGTTTATACCGCACCATTGGCTCGCTGGGGAACTCCTATCAACAGGGCAAATTCTCCCCAAAAGC
>QMUN01000214.1 GCA_003660605.1 Thermococci archaeon | reverse complement strand
GGTTGATCTGGAAGAAAGAGTTTCTCATGAAATATGCGAGGAGCATGGGGGCATAAAATGCGGAGAAGAACCTGTTTTGCACTGGTTTGACACGAGATTCGATGTAAAAGAAGCATCGGAGTTTGCACCTCGCGACGTCATTTTTGATACTATCGAAGTTTCTGTAAATTGGGATAAATCTGTAGAGTTGTACAATTCTATGATCTCTTCTATGAAAAATATTGAGGGTGTGATCCTTGCATCTGCCCACGCATCACATTTCTATCCTCAAGGCGTCTGCTTTTATTTCACCTTTGGAGGAACTCCAGTCAAAGAGATTAAACCGAATGATCTATATAACTCTGTCTGGAATGCCGCAATGAGATCGTGTATAGACGCGGGGGGATCTATAAGCCATCATCACGGTATAGGCATCATGCGTGCTTCATGGATAGAGAAAGAATTAGGACAGAGTTTTAAAGTACTTAAAAGAATAAAGAAAACCTTAGATCCTAAAAATATAATGAATCCTGGTAAAATGGGGTTATGAGATGCTAGATAAGGCTAAGAAATATTCGTGGATTATGAGTGCCATTTCTAAACTCAAATGGTCGACAAAAAAAGAAGTAATAACTCATTTCTTGATATCGAAAAAAAAATATATTCCAAAGAAAAAAACGAATGCAGATGTGGATAACATACTAAAATGTGCACTCTGTCCAAATATGTGCAGATTCGATTGCCCTGTGTTGCGCGTTGAGAAATCTGAAACATCTTCACCCTCTGGAAAAGCAAGAATCGCTTATCTAGTGGAAATGAATAGATTAAATTTTTCAGACGATGTCATAGATTTGATGTATAAATGCGCCAGTTGTGACGCGTGCAAAGAGTGGTGTCCCTTTGATTTTTCATTGGGAGAACTCTTGATAGGCGTAAGAAAGGACATCGTAGAAAAAGGATTAGTTCCTTCTTCTCTGACAATATTCAAAGAAAAGTTGGAAGAGAATCATACCATATATGAAGAAGGTATTACCTCCCTGGGTTTAGAGGCGAAAAGGGGAGATGTTCTCTATTTCGCGGGCTGCACAACTTTGAATAAAAGGAAGGAAGTCGCAAATGCTAATATAAAAATCCTTGAAAAAGCTGGAATAAATTTTACTACTTTATCTAACGAGTGGTGCTGCGGCGCTCCTTTATCAATTTTAGGTTTTGGTAGTGATTTCAAGAAGTTTGCGGAGCATAATATAAAAGCTATTAGAGAGAGCGGATGTAAAACAATGATCTGTGGCTGTCCAGAGTGCGTTCACACATTTAAAGAACTGTATCCTCGAATTGGACTAAAGTTGAATGTAGAGATCTTGCATACATCCCAGTTTTTACTGAGGTTAGTCGAAGAAGGAAAAATAAAAATGAAACATCTTAAAGAGGAATACGTCTATCACGATCCCTGTGTACTGTCTAGAAAATTAAATATCTGTGAAGAGCCGAGAGAACTGCTCAAAAATATTCCCGAACTAAAACTTAAAGAGGCACAATTCGATCGTAAAGAAACGAGATGCTGTGGGATGGGAGAGATGCTGGGGGTTACCAATCCAAAAATCTCCTTAGAGATGGCAAAGAACAGAGTTTCTGGATTGAGAGAAGCATGTAATTCCATAGTTACTGCATGCCCTACCTGTGAATTGGCATTCAAAAATGTGAACAAGAAACTCAGGGTACTGGATTTATCTGAATTAATTTTGGAAACTATGGAGGAGTAAAATGAAAGATAACGATCAAAAAATCGCGGAAAAACTCAAAAAGAAAAAATTTTCAAAGATCAAAACTTCCGTAAAAAACGGGATCGTGTATCTTGACGGAGAAGTTAACTCGTGGGATGAAGTTATTGAGTTGGGCCATGCGGCTGGTGAAATGAAGGAAGTTAAGGGAGTAATAAACAATATAATCGTCAAAGATGTTAAAGAAAAAAAACGAGAAAAAAATTTACCAAAAGATACGTACAATCCACATTTACCTGAAAGAGCGGATGTTGTTATAATTGGCGGAGGTGTGATAGGCTGCTTCATTGCGAGAGAACTCTCACGTTATAATTTAGAGATTGTACTTTTGGAAAAAGAATCAGATGTCGCATGTGGGGCAACGAAAGCTAACAGCGGCCAGATTCATACGGGAGTGGGTGAGGAATCTGGTACATTGAAAAAGAAACTCTGTGCCGAGGCATGGCCAATGTACGATAAAATAACTGAAGAATTAGACGTTCCTTTCAAAAGAAATGGGCTATTAGTCGTAATAACAAAGGATACCCTCCCAAAAATCCCTTCTTTTATTGGGAATTTCATTTCCAAGTACATAATTCCATACATCGTTATGATAAAGGGAAAGGATGTAGGCGATAAACCTAGAATTATAAGACGAGATGAGCTACTAAGAATGGAACCAAATATAACAGATAGAGCACTTGTTGCTGTTTTCATGCCAGGTTATGGAATAATCTGTCCATACAAGCTAACCATTGCTTTGGCAGAAAACGCGATACAGAATGGTACAAAAGTTTTACTCGAGACGGAAGTGAGAGACATACTAGTTGAAGATAAAAAATTAAGAGGGGTCGTGACAAATCGAGGAACGATCGAAACACAATTTGTCATAAATGCTGCCGGCATATTCGCAGATGAAATCGCTGAGATGGCTGGAGCGAAAGAATTCACTATCCATCCGAGGAAGGGTAGCATTCTCTTGTTT
>QMUN01000213.1 GCA_003660605.1 Thermococci archaeon | reverse complement strand
TTTTCGTTATTCTCGAAGAAAACGATCGGATTACTTTCTCTTTCTAAAAAATACAGCAGCTATCATTGCCCCCGCAAGAACTGTAACAAAAATATACTGCGCCCAGCTGGAGATCTTTTCTACTTCATTAGCTCTCCACAGTAAGTAGCATCCATAAATTGAAGAAAAAATAGCTGTCATCCCCCCTATTTCCAGGCTGTTAAAGAAATTTACATCCCTTAAATCTTTTCTAACTATGAGTATTGCTAGAAATCCTCCAAATATCAGGATAACAGATGAAAATCCAATATATATAACTAGGAAAACAAGAATGCAGCTTATCAATGTACCAAGAATTATCCCTTTATGGACAGGATCTTCTAGAACAAATTTTCTGACATTTTCGAACATGTGATCATTAAGAAAGATCTTTTTAAAAACTTTGGTATTCAACTTATCTGGTCGGCAAGTATCTTGGAATATTTCAGAAGAGTATCGATCCCCTCCACTTCACTATCAAATAAAGGCATATATATTATCGGATATTCTTTAAACAAAACTTTGATCTCTTCAATTTTTTCGTTCTGCACTTTTCTCCTTTGGGATAAAAACTCATCCTCTGTCTCTGGTATCACTCTATTCACAATTATACCCTCTATCGAAATATTGAGATCCTCTAGAATTTTGACGCTTCTATCTGTCTCCTGGATAGAAAGCTTTTCTGGCGTTATGACAAAATAAAAACCTGTATTTCCTTTATCGGTAAGTATTTTTCTTCCTTTTAAAATATCTATTCGTCTTTTTTCAAGAATCTTTAAAACTGGATCATCTTTGTATTTTTTTTCAAGCTCTGGAAAAGTTTTCGAAGCTATTTCAAATTTATTGAGAATACTTTTTCTTCTTTTTATCAGGCTTGTGATCCAGTCCTCAAGAAGTGTATATAGAGAAATTAACCTAAGTGTTGCACCTGTAGGTGCTGTATCAAAAACAATTCTTTTATATCCACCAATTTTAGTCTCAATTAAATCCATTATCTTATCGAAAAGTGCATTTTCCTGTGTCCCAGGTGATACATACGCCATCTCGAGCTGTTTCTTTATCTCCTCTACTACATTGGGATCTATTGACTCGGAAATGTTCTTTTTAATCCCCTCTATGTATTTTTTTGCCTCTTCATCCGCATCTATCTCGATACAGTATAAATTTTCCTCTATCTTTTTTTCTTTGGGACCAAGTTTTTTGTTGAAGATATCTGAGAGAGAGTGTGCGGTATCAGTGGAAACGAGTAAGGTTTTGTCGCCACTCTTAGCACTCGCTAAAGCATATGCAGATGCGCATGATGTTTTTCCAACACCGCCTTTTCCTCCAAAAAATATAATTTTTTTCATGCTATATCATGCTCCCCTGCTTCTGAGACAGTATCCTTTATAAGCATCTTCCACTCCCATGAACGCATCTCTTTTGACATATATGGAAGTATTTCAAGTGTATAATACAATCCAGGATTTGGGATCCCAAGAAGATCGGAAAAACACAGTAAATAAAAAATATCATTCTCCGCAATAGCCTCCCCTCTAATCCTGGCTGCACCAGCCCATGACATTCCTTTAAGGAACATTTTTGCATTTTCTTTCAATTTTTTAAAAAACATAATATCACAAAAAAAGAAAAAAAGAAAATTTTAAGTTGTAGCACTTCTTCCTTTCTTAAACGCCAGATACGCTTCACCCACAAGCCATAAAGCCAGTATGAACAAGATTGAACCTATAGCCATGAGTAGCCAGTTCTCTGAGTTCCAGTAGTTTGATATGTTTACCAGCATCGCCCACATCGTCATGAAAAGCATGAAGCACATCGGCAGGAAGGTATATATCGTCGGCTTTTTTGTCTTATACAGCCAGACAGTCACCATGACAAGAGCAAGTCCTGCGAGAAGCTGGTTGCTTGTCCCGAAGAGCGGCCAGAGTATCAGACCTCCTTTTCCTCCAGCTTTGAGCAAACATAAAGCCAGTGCAGAAAATGCAGCAATGAAACTTCCAATGTATCTATTTTTCAGGAAGTTCAATTTATAATCGCTTCCAAGTTCTCCGATTACATACCTCTGCAGTCTTGTGGCCGTATCTATGGTTGTCATGGCAAAACTCACGACTAGTACAACGACTATACCTGTTGCAAAGGATTCTCCAATCCCCAATCCTTGGATAAATCTTGCTCCTCCATCGACGAAGGCTCCGACCTTTGCACCAAGTCCTGCCGCAGCACCCCAGGAGGAATAATGCTCCTTCCACAGCGCTACAGTGGTAAATCCTGCAGTACATGCAAGAACAGCCATCGTGGAGAGAATTCCTTCACCGATCATTCCACCGTATCCTACCATTTGAGCATCTCTTTCGTTGTCTAACTGCCTCACAGTCGTTCCTGATGATACCAAGCTGTGGAATCCCGATATTGCGCCGCAAGCAATGGTAATAAACAGGAACGGTATCATCGATGGTGCTCCTTCAGGATGAGCCTGCACGGCTGGTGCAACGATGGTTGGAGCTACTACGAAAAGACCAGCATACATCAAACCCAAACCAACGATCAGCTCTTCAGCATTGATATAATCTCTTGGCTGCAACAGTGTCCACACGGGAAGTACAGAAGCACAAAATGCATATATTATTATAATCCATTCCCATGTAACAAGTCCTGATCCGAGGAACGTATCTGGCATAGTGATCGGATGCTGCGATCCAATCCAGATC
>QMUN01000212.1 GCA_003660605.1 Thermococci archaeon | reverse complement strand
TCAGATGCAGTTCATTTTTTTCTTCGTTCACCAAGAATAAATCAATATTACTAAAATTAAGGACTTTTTCCGCTGCATTTAATACAATTTTTGAGATCTGATCCAAGCTCAAGCTCAGGGTCATCTCTTTCGATAGATCATATATAGCAGAGAGCTTTTCTTTATAGTCGTTTATGTCCTTCATTTCTTTTTTATTATCCATTTTATTACCTTCTATTATATAATTTTACATATATCACCTATGCATTATATTTGTCATTGCTTAGAAGTTTATATAATTTTTCTTTTAACTGTAACTCCAACTCACCATAATCAATAGATATAAAAATTACGCCGAGAAATGGTATTGATGAAAGGTTTTATAATCCATCCAACATACGAGATCAGAGGTAACACAGTTTTTGTTAAGTTATATGGGAGACTGGAAAATGGAGAAAGCTTTCTGTGCTTGAAAGAATACAGACCTTACTTTTTTATCAGAGAAAGAGATCTCAATTCTGCATTGGAAATTGAGAATTTTGATCATGAAAAAACAGGGTTTGTGAATTTTTCAAAAGAAAAAGTGGTAAAGGTATACACAGATATACCCTCAGACGTTAAGAAACTCAGGAGAGAGCTTGAGGAAAAAGGGATAGAGTGCTATGAGGCAGATATACGATTTGCTTACAGATTTTTATTTGACCAAGATATATATACCGTTATAGATATAAAAGGGGAGTATACTCATGGAGAAAGAGTGAACAGAATCTACAAAAATCCTGAGATATTACCTTCCGAGGGGAATATACCGCTTAAGGTAGTTTCGATGGATATAGAAGTGGATGAAGAAACGCAAGAAATAATATGTGTCAGTTTTTACAATGGAAAAGAATACAAAAGTTTTATAATTAAAAAAGAAATAAAAGGAGCGGATTATTGCCACAACGAAAAAGAATTACTGTTAGAGCTTAAAAAATATATAATAAAAGAAGATCCGGATATTATTATAGGCTGGAATGTCATAGATTTTGATTTCAAGTATCTCGAAAAGAGGTTTTCAAAATGTAAAATCTCTTTTGATCTGGGGAGATCTGAAAGAAGTACGAAATTCAGGACAGAGAGATCATTTATAAGAGCTTCGAGAGTAACTCTTGACGGAAGAATGGTTCTTGATGGGATGTATCTGGTGAGAGATTTTGCTGTAAAACTTGAGGACTATAAACTCGATACAGCTGCTTTCGAAGTTTTGGGAGAAAGAAAGATTGAGATCGAGAAGGATATCCATAAGATCTTTGAACAAAACCCTGAAAAACTTTTGGAGTATAACAAAAAGGATGTTGAGCTCGTTTACAATATCCTCAAAGAAAAAAAGCTCGTCGAGTTTACAAAAAAAATGGCAGGGATAACGGGACTGCAACTGGATAGAGTGAAGGGATCTATCGCATCTTTTGATTCCTTGTATTTAAGAAAGGCAAGAAAGAGAGGAATAGTATGTCCTTCAGTCGCAGGTGGAGAAAGAAAGCACGTCATTGGCGGCCTTGTCAGAGAGCCTTTATATGGCATATATGATTACGTTCTTCTTTTCGATTTTCGGAGTCTGTATCCCTCGATAATAGTAACAATGAATATTGATCCTATGACATTTACAGAGGAAAAGACAAAGATAAAAGCTCCAAATAATGTTTACTTCAAAGATGAGAAGGCTATCCTTCCCGAGATAATCTTAGAGCTTATGGAAAAGAGAAAAAAAGTGAAACATATATATGAGGAGCAGTACGCTATCAAAATTATCATGAACTCTTTTTTTGGTGTTCTCGGAAATCAAAACTGCAGGTTTTATAACGCAAAGATTGCAAATGCGATAACAGCTTTCGGAAGATCTTTTTTGGATCTAACAACAAAGAAAGTCGAAGAAATGGGATATAAAGTTATATATGGTGATACAGATTCGATTTTTGTTGTTTCGAATGCTAGAGATCACGGAGAGGCAGAAAAAATAGGAAAAGAGATCGAGAAAAATATAAACGAGTTTTATGATACGTACGTTACAGAGAATTACGGGACAAAAAATTACCTCATACTTGAGTTCGAGAAGCTTTATGAAAAGTTTTATCTCCCAAGACAGAGACATCTGGAAAAGGGTGCAAAAAAGAGATATGCAGGTTTAATGGGAAAAAACGTGGATATAGTAGGGTTAGAATATGTAAGAAGAGACTGGACAGATCTAGCCAAAGAATTTCAGTATAATCTATTAAAAAAAGTGTTTATGAATGAAGATTACGAAACATATATAAAAGAAACGGTAAAAGATCTAAAATCCGGTAAACTTGACTCTCTTTTAATTTATAAGAAAGGGGTAAGAAAAAATCTGGAATCTTACACAAAAACAACGCCTCCTCACGTCAAGGCAGCAAGAAAACTGGAAAACTTTAAGGATAGAGTTATAAAGTATGTGATGACAAAGAATGGACCAGAACCTGTAGAAAACTTGGGCAAAGTAAAGATAGATTACGATCACTATATAGAAAAACAGTTGAAACCTATAGCAGACTCCCTTTTAATTTTTTTTGATAAGAGTTTTGATGAGATCGTTACCGAAAAAAAGCAGGTAAGTCTGGAGGATTTTTTATGAGTTCAGCAAAAAATATAAATATATAGAATACAAGATAAGGTACGTGATAAAAAAACTCAGAAAATTAAAAACGATCTTCCCCATCACAGTTCTTTTACTTAGTTTGTTTTGTTGCATTGCTCCTT
>QMUN01000211.1 GCA_003660605.1 Thermococci archaeon | reverse complement strand
GATCAGAGGCGATAAGAGACATAATAAGGGATAAATTGATAGAAGAAACAGGGAAAGAAGGAGAAATTGTGGGAAGTGTTACAATTCTTTATGACCATGATGTGAGAGGCCTGATGGAGAAACTCACAGATCTACAGCATGAGAACTTTACCAGTGTTTTAACAACTGTACACGTACATTTAGATGAACATCACTGTTTGGAGGTCATAATAGTTAGAGGAGAAGCAGAATCCGTAAAAAAACTTGCCGATAGACTGATAGCAACAAAAGGAGTGAAACATGGAAAACTGGTAATGACATCCACCTCATATGCCCAGAGAGAACAGGATGAATCCCACCACCAAACCAAAAAATAAATTGAATATCTTTATCAGTAGAGAGTCCCTCAGCGTATAGGAAAGCAGAGGAAGCATTCCATGGCCGTCCTGAACGATAGAGCTTGTGAGTATTACCGAGAAGGGAATTAATCCATCTGCATACATCATCACAAAGACCATATGCGGTCCTGATTCAGGGATCATTCCGATGAGAGCACTGATGACGAGAACCCATCCCATATTTGATCTCACAAAGTTCTCCAAGTTCCAGTGCTGAAGTCCGAGATTGATGAAGAGTAAAGCAAAGAATGTCCATAAGAACACCCTCCATATATGTTTTCTGATGATATGACTCCATACATGTTCCTCCAAATAATGTTTTGATACCGTTACAGAGATAAATAATGCTATGGAGGAGAGAGACAGGAAAATAATTCTCTCGGGTTCATCTATGCTCCATGATTGAGGACCCCAGAGACCACTCAGATTCAGCAGAATTAAAAGTATAAAAAATGAGATCAATCCGTATCTTGCGGGGGATAATTCAGGAAATCTTTTCAGTGAGGAAGGGTAAAAATAATGTCTTTTTGTTGTATCATGGATCTTCTGAAGATCACATTCGGAGCATGGAACTATATTCAGCTGTGATGCTATTTTATCAGAGATCAATGCTCCTGCTATGCCCAGAAAGAATAATAAAATGAAGAGTAAAACAGCCTTTCCCGGGAACAGAGTGAGCATGACAAATGATTCATCGCCCGAGGTGGCTATCATCCCTCCAACTATAGCTCCAAATGATAAAAGTCCATGAACATAAAATGAAACATTCATAAAGGAACCCAGACAGCCGGGTGTGCTTCCGAGAAAAGACGCTGTGAAGTACTGACGGAGTCTTCCACCCTTCACCACCTTCTCCATCTTTCCCTTTGTCAAAACGTTTAGATAATCCACCAGGATCATCATCACAAAAACAAATATAGTTATCATGATAGATTTGTTCAGAATGTTTGTCAGCTCAGAGATTGCATCACCTCCTTAATCTTTTCCCATATCTCTCTTACCAGAGGGTTATCATTATACTCTATGATAGTCTTCTCCTCGATCATTGCCTTTGTGAAATCAGGATCATAGGGTATCTCTCCAGCTATCTCTATTCCATTCTCCATGCAGAACTTTTCAATCTTCTCTGAATTTTCTCTGTTTATATCATATTTATTTATGCATACCATAGTTTTTATCCCGAAATGTTTCGAGACCTCATACACCCTCTTCAGATCATGTAATCCTGATAGAGTTGGCTCTGTAACTATCAGTGCCAGATCGCTGTCTGTTAAAGAGGCTATAACAGGACATCCTATACCCGGAGATCCATCTATTATTATCAGATCTTTTTTTCTTTTTTCGGCGATCTCCCTTGCGGTACTTCTCACAAGACTCACAAGTTTTCCTGATGTCTCCTCTCCTATGTTGAGCCTTGCATGCACCATGGGTCCAAATCTTGTTTCAGAGATATAGAGGATACCTGAATCCCTTTCTTTAAACTCCACAGCATTTACCGGACATACATACACACATACACCACATCCCTCACATTTCAGCTCATTCACCCTCAGATCATCAGTTATAGCATCAAATTTACAATTTTCATAGCATTTTCTACAGTTTATACATTTTTCATGATTTATAGAGGCTAATTTCATGCCTGAAAACTTCTTTTCTTCTTTTATTTCGGGATGAAGTATCAGATGAAGATCAGGAGCATCGACATCACAGTCAGCTATAACGGGACCTTCTGCCAGTGCAGCAAAAGCTCCGGTAAGCGTAGTTTTTCCAGTTCCTCCCTTCCCGCTGATCACTGTTAACTGTCTCATCTGATCGCCTCGTAGAGTTTTCTGAATCTCTCCTTCCACTCCGGCATCTCCAAGGTAAAGGGAACTCCTCTTGAATAAAGCTCAGCTATTTTCCTCTCATATGGGATCTTCATCAGTATGGGAATATTATTTTCCTTACAGTACTCCTCCACTTTTTCATTGCCGATCCCATCTCTGTTTATGACAATCCCGTAGGGTATCTCCAGTTTTTCCAGAACTTCAACAGCTATCCTGAGATCACTTAAGCCAAAAGGTGTTGGCTCTGTAACAAGAATACAGTAATCGCTTTTACTCACGGACTCTATGACAGGACAGGAAGCTCCCGGAGGAGCATCTATTACTGTATCTTTCCTCCTGTCTATCTTCTTTTTCACTGCGGAAACAACAGGAGTTGCCATAGCCTCCCCTATGTTTAATTTTCCCTGATAAAAACTGCCATCTCCAGCCACCTCACCTATCTTTCTCTTTTTATAAGTTATGGCATCCTCAGGACAGACAAGTTTACATCCTCCACATCCGTGGCATAACTCTTTAAACACCAGAACATTCTCTTT
>QMUN01000210.1 GCA_003660605.1 Thermococci archaeon | reverse complement strand
TGAGATATATTTCTGAATTACCCAAGGATTAACATCATTGGAAGTAATATCTGTTGTGCCTGTATTTTTCAAAGTAAAGTACACAGTCTCGCCAAGAGAATATGTAGATTTATTCGTTTGAAGTGTTGCACTTGTTACTCCTGCTGTGTATGTTATTGTAAGCGTTGGGTTTGAGAAGACTATCCTATCAAAATCTCCATTATTATCAGTTTTAGAGGTAAACCTCAATCTTACCTGGAATCTATTGTATCCCAGTGAGAACTCGTTCTTCACCGCAGTTGTAACATTTTTAGATGTAGTAGGTTTCGATACATATTGACAAATGTAATTTACTGATGGTGTATTATAATCTCCGGCAGTGAGCGAGGTTCCATACCGTACCTGCTCTAAAACCATGTTTCCCAGATCTCCGAAGGGATCGCCGTAAAGCGTGGAAGATGTCAAATTGAGATATGCGCTCGATATATTGGCGCCTGCTGGCAGAGTAGAGAGATCGAAGGTCAAAAAACATCGTATTCCCTTATTTGCAGTATTATCCCCCGCAATATAATGTGAGGATCCTATACCAACATACGATCCATCAGATATTACATCTCCACTTTTTGAATCATCTGCTGCCAAAATTTTTGTCGTTGCCTCTATATTCACTAAGCCTAAAAGCAAACATATAGTCAAAATACTCAAAATTTTTCTTTTCATACTATACATTTTTTATTACCGATATATATATTTTTCTAATAAAATTAACTTAAATTTAGTTAATAGCCGTAGTCTGTGACAACGATAGAAAGATTTTTATATTAAATAGAAATACTTTTATCGACTATCATGATAGACCCGATACATATTATCATAGCATTTGCAATTTGCTCTGTAATAGGATTGCCGTCTTATAAAATGAATGTAGTCGATTTTTCTGGGCTTTTAAGTGGCTATATAGTCGGGATGGGGGTAATCCTCTTTACAGACTTAAAATGGTTTGTTCTAATCTTTATGTTCTTTTTCCTCTCGGGTGCTGCAACTAAATATAAATATGATCAGAAGAAAAAGAAGGGAGTTGCGCAGGGGAAAAAGGGAGCCAGGGGGTATTTGAATGTTTTCGGCAATGGATTAGTAGCACTGTCTTTTGCAGTTTTCGAAGGAGTTATCGGAGGTGAGGTCTTTCTGGCAGGATATCTTGCGGCGATAGCTTCTGCAACTTCTGACACGGCAGGAGGAGAGATAGGGAGATTATCAAAACACAAGCCGAGACTGATAACGAACTTCAAGGAGGTACCCACGGGATCGGAAGGAGCTATATCTATCCTCGGAGAAACTGCTGAGTTCCTTATAGCTTTGTTTATAGGAGTTTTAGCATTTGGAATGGGAATGGATCATGGTACTAATGCTATAATTGTGGCAACATTGGGAGGATTCATAGGTGCAAATATAGATAGTGTTCTCGGTGCTACTGTGGAGACAAATGTACAATGGTGGGGAAATAACTGGACAAACTTCATCTCCACTCTGTTAGGCGCTATTGCCGGAGTAGGGATATACTATCTTTTATAATCTTCTTTTTACAGCTCTGTCATAAAGGAGCCAGTTTTCCTTCCACTGAGGGTTTTTCTCCTCTAACAATTCCAGAACTTTCTCTCTAAGTTTCTCTGCATCTGTTTTTTCTTTCAGAGTTCTTTTTATTTCATTGGATATCTCTCTGGCAGTTTCTAAATCAGCTCCTGATTTCACACAGCTGACAACTATTTTTTCTGGGATAAACTCTTCTAAAGTCCCATCCCTTTTTTTAATTCTAAACATATATTACCTATAAGAAGAAGAATTTAAAAACTTTTTGTTAAGACTAAATGCCATCTACTAAATCTCTTAAAACTTTTTCAGGATTTTCAGCTTTTACAACTCCAGATGCTAACAATACTCCCTCAGTTCCAAGTTCCAGGGCTTTTTTTACGTCTTTTCCTGTTTTAACTCCAGCTCCGCACAATACTTTGACCTTCGGATTTATTTTTTTTATGTTTTTTACAGAGTTTTCCACTATCTCTGGGGAGGCAGATGTTACTGAGATATCTCCGCCTATAAGTTCCGGCGGCTCTATAGCTATATAGTCTGGATTTAAAAGAGAGCATGCCATGGATACATCTATATTGTTTGTGCACACTATCGACGTCAATCCAAACTTTCTGCACTTTTTAACTAAATAATCTATATCAGCGATCTTCATCCTTTTTTCTGAATGATTTATCAATGTTCCGGATATATAGGATTTAACAGATTCCAGAGTTATGTGACCCGTTTTACTTCCCTGCTCTACAGGGTCTATATGCTGTGAAAAAACAGGGATGGAGACTTCTTTTGAGACAAGACATAAATCTGGGGTCTGAGGACATACAATGATCTCTTTTTTGCTTTCTTTAGCTACTTTTTCACATATTTTTGCAAGTTTTAATCCTTTTTCCCCAAAACTTTCGGGGTATGCTTTGAAATTTACAATGATCATTTTACTGCCTCAAACCTATCCTTAAGCTTCTCCAGAACCTTTGGCAATGTGGTATACTCCATTTCTTCTAATGGTAATCTGTGAGGTTCAAATGGACCATGTCTTCTCATGTAATCAGCTATCTCCTGCGCCTTCCTTCTTGCAATATCAAAGGCGGGATCGTCAAAGAGATCTATAGCTCCTATTAACTTTCCATTCGCTATCTGGAATCCCAAAGCAACAACTCTCGGAGGACCATCAAACCTCGTG
>QMUN01000209.1 GCA_003660605.1 Thermococci archaeon | reverse complement strand
GACAGACTTTATATTACGACAGATGATGGATCGTATGTAAGGAAAGGTTTTGTTTCTGATGTTTTGAGAGAAATACTTGAAAAAGAGAAGATTGATAGAGTAATAACTATCGGTCCGGCAATAATGATGATGGTAACGGCAAGGGTAACGAAGCCTTACAATGTAAAGACGATTGCATCTCTGAACTCAATAATGGTTGATGGAACAGGAATGTGTGGAGCATGTAGAGTATCTGTCGGTGGAGAAACGAAGTTTGCATGTGTCGACGGCCCCGATTTCGATGCGCATCTCGTAGATTTCGAATTATTAATGGAGAGACAAAGGATATACCTCGAGGAGGAAAGAAAAGCAATGGAGTTATTTGAGGAGGAATGCAAATGCCGTTAATTAAAGAAAAAACAAAAATGAAAGAACAGGACCCGAAGAAAAGAATAAAAAATTTTCATGAAGTTGCATTGGGGTATAGTCTTGAAGATGCTTTAAAAGAAGCCAGTAGATGCTTACAATGTAAAGATTCACCGTGTGTTAGAGGATGTCCCGTAAATATAGAGATTCCAGCTTTCATAAAGCTTATAAAAGAGGGAAAATTTGATGATGCAATAAAAAAGATAAAGGAAAAGAACAATCTTCCAGCCATCTGTGGTAGAGTATGTCCGCAAGAGAACCAGTGCGAAAAATTCTGTGTCATGGGGAAGAAATTTGAACCTGTGGGAATAGGAAGACTTGAAAGGTTTGCTGCAGATTGGGAGATAAAAAAAGGTATAAAAAACCCAAAAAAAACAAAATCTACTGGAAAAAAAGTTGCAGTCGTGGGATCAGGTCCTGCCGGGCTCACATGCGCAGGTGATCTCGTGAAATTAGGTCATGAAGTAACTATATTTGAATCGCTCCACAAACCTGGTGGTGTTTTAGTTTATGGGATACCAGAGTACAGACTGCCAAAAAAGATTGTAGAGATTGAAATTGATTATATTAAAAAACTTGGAGCTGAGATAAAGACAGACTTCGTTATAGGGAAAATATTGTCTGTAGAAGAGTTGCTTGAGGAGTATGATGCTGTTTTTATTGGCACAGGTGCAGGACTTCCAAGATTTTTGGGTATCCCTGGTGAAAATTTAAATGGAGTTTACTCTGCAAACGAGTTTCTGACGAGGGTAAACTTGATGAAAGCATATCTCTTCCCAGAGTATGATACACCTGTAAAAAAGGGAAAGAGAGTAGCCGTCATTGGGGCTGGTAATGTAGCGATGGACTCTGCAAGAACTGCATTGAGACTTGGTGCTGAAAAGGTGTACATAGTTTACAGACGATCTGAAAAGGAGATGCCAGCTAGGAATGAAGAGATAGAACATGCAAAAGAAGAAGGAATAGAGTTCATGCTTCTTACAACCCCTACAGAGATCATAGGAGATGAGAACAACTGGGTTAAACAGATGAAATGTATAAAGATGAAGCTTGGAGAGCCAGATGAATCTGGAAGAAGAAGACCGATACCCATTGAGGGCTCGGAGTTTCCTGTAGATGTAGATATAGTAGTTATAGCTATAGGTCAGAGCCCGAATCCTCTCGTTCCAGAAGCAACAAAAGGTCTTAAGATAGCAAAACATGGAAACATTATTACTGATGAGAATGGAAGAACATCCCTCGAAAGAGTATGGGCTGGAGGTGATATCGCAACTGGAGCAGCAACGGTAATTGCAGCAATGGGTGCTGGAAAAAAAGCAGCAGCAGACATTCATAAATTTTTGAGTGAATAGGAGATAAAACATACCAAAAACTTTTAAACATTTTTATCTATAATAAAGAAGATAATGGTGATGTAGTATGGAAAAAACAAATGTTTTAATAATAGGTGGAGGCCCTGCAGGTATAATTACCGCAGTAACTGCAAAGTCAAATTATCCGGAGAAAGATGTTTTGATAGTTAGAAAGGAAAAGGAAGTATTAATTCCTTGTGGTATTCCTTATATCTTTGGCACTCTGGAAAGCAGTAATAAAGATCTTATTCCCGATGCAGTTTTGAGTAATGCTGGTGTAGGACTTAAGATTGATGAAGTTGTTTCTGTAGATAAGGAAAGAAAAATTGCGAAAACAAAGGATGGGACAGAGATAAGCTTTGAGAAACTTGTTTTTGCTACAGGTTCTTCTCCATATATGCCCAAGTGGCTGAAAGGAGCAGATCTTGAAAATGTTTGTCTCATAAAGAAAAATAAAAAATATTTAGATGAAGTTAAAGCAAAACTCAAAAATTCTAAAAATATAGTGGTAGTCGGAGGGGGATTTATCGGCGTTGAAATCTCTGATGAGCTGAATAAAGTAGGTAAAAATATAACAATTGTTGAAATACTGCCTCATGTCCTAGCTCTCGCCTTTGACGATGAACTTGTGAATGCAGCGGAGGATATACTCAAATCAAGAGGAGTAACACTAAAAACAGGAGTAGGAATAAAGGAGATTTTAGGCAATAAAAAAGTTGAAGCCGTTCTCTTGGACAATAATGAAAAAATAGAATGTGACGCCGTAATTTTATCAATGGGCTACCGTCCTAACTCTGAACTTGCAGAAAAAACAGGTTTAAGAATTGGGTATAAAAAGGCGATCTGGGCTGATGAATACATGAGAACAGATCATCCCGATATTCTTGCTGTCGGCGACTGTGTGGAAAGAAGAAACTTCATAACAAGAAAACTGGGCAATATAATGCTTGCTTCAACAGCTACCTCAGAGGCAAGGATTGCGGCTGCAAACTTATATAAG
>QMUN01000208.1 GCA_003660605.1 Thermococci archaeon | reverse complement strand
TCCTATTATATCTCCAGATTTTATTTTATCGCCCTTATTTTTCAATGGAACAAAATGCCATTTTTTTTTCTGTATCAAAGGCTCTACCTTCACCCCCCTCTTAATAAAATCCCCTATCTGATCTCTTATTAAATTCAAAGGCCTCTGAACACCGTCATATATACCCGAAGTTAATCCTACCCCTAATTTCACGGATAACGGTCTGCCGGTGGGTATTATCTTTTCTCCGGGTTTTAAACTCGTAGTATCCTCATAAACTTGAATGATAGCTTTATCCCCATATAACTGGATAATCTCACCCATAAGCTCTTCTTCGCTCACTTTCACTAACTCATACATCTTACTTCCTTTCATGCTCACCGCTTCAACTACGGGGCCGCTTATTCTAATGATTTTTCCTTCCATTAACTCACCTTATCTCTATTCCAATAGATTTTTTGATTAATGAAGCTATCGGATCTTCTTTTCTTATGCTCCCGGATTTATCTGGTATCTCTATGACGATCTTTCCCTGTTCCTCAAGAAATTCTAGATCTTCTCTTATCTCATCCGCTATCTTTTCACAAACTATAAAGAAATCTGAGTCTATATTTTTGATATCCATTCCCTTTTTATATATGTGTCCTTTTACTCCAATGATCCCGAAGGCGTTTACTGTATCTTTATCTCCTATAACGATCATATTATCTCCTCCAGTATCACACCAAACTCCTCTTTTTTTGCTTCATATATGCCCAAAATATCGGTAACTTCTTTCTCCCGCAATACGATGTAATAGAGCGCTTTAGCTGCGGTATAAGGATGGATTATAGCTAATTTTTTTGCCATATCCAAAAGATATTTTTTCAGGGCTTTTTCGAATATAAACAACGATTTTGTTTCCAAGTATTTTTCTTTTAACTCTAATAAAAACTTATAATCTGTATCTGTAAGAAGATCCAAGACACCTTCTACATCCCTTGCCTCAGCAAGATTTTTTAACTTCCATTCTGGAACCTCGTATCCTATGGGGATAACATGATCCAGAACATTTTCAACTCCATATTTTTTGCATCTGAGAATTGTAAGGACATTCCTCACATCTATCTCGCTTTTTATGTATATTTTTAATACAGCAGCATTTTTAGAATCTGTCTGCTGAGCAGCAGATAGAATTTCCCGATAATACAGAAAATCTATGTCTCTTTCTATTTCCGCTAATGGTTTATTGAAAGATAGTTTTGAGTAAGCAGTGCCTTCTAATTTTGAGCTGTACTCTGAAATAGGTGTTTGCTGGAGCTTTGTTATCATCTCTCTTGTAAAAAAGCCGTACGGTTCTACCTCAATGCCTCTGAGAATATTTTTTAATATCTCTTTTTCGTATCTGAGACCAAATTTCCTGAAAAATATCTCTACACCATCTGGCGAAGATTCGGCAATATTTTTAAAATCTTTTTTGAAATCTCTGTCAAATTTTGCCATAAAATTCTCAAGTTCATATAGATCCATCTCCATAATCTTAGAATGCTCGTTTATCCTGCTCTTCAATCCAGATATTTTTGCATTAAAAAATCCAAAAGTTGATACATCCAGAATTTCTTTAAATATACCCATAAATATGATAATTCCTATGCAAACTGCAACTGCCAACAGCACAACAAATACAGTTATATCCATCTTATTCACTCTCAAAAAGTATTTTTGCTATTCCAACTCTCAGATCTTTTTCCTTTCTTTTTATAACTTTCTCAATTCTGTTATCTATCGTCAGAGTCTGATCTTTCTTCCTTATGATCACACCTGGCTCTTTTATACTCTCCTCTGCAATGTTATATTCTTTCACCAGATCTCTGTCCTCTTCTCTGACAACTATCTCATAATCCTCCATCTTAGCTTCATCTATCAGTTTCCTGAGAAGACTTTGATATGTTTTCTTATCTTCTACAATTTTTTTACTTATCTCGGATATCACTTTCATTATGAGTTGATCTTTCTTGTTCAAAATTTTTCTCTTAGCTTCTACATTTGATGAAGAGATTATCCTCTGTTTTTCCAATTCTGCCTCTTTTTTGCCTTTATTTATTATCTTATTTCTTTTTAACTCCGCCTTTTTTTCCGTTTTTTTAATTAACTCTTCTTTTTTGATCTTTATTCTTTCATTTATCTCTGCAATCTCCTTCTCTGCATTTTTTTCTATTTTACTTATTATCTTTTCCAGACTCATTTTCTCACCCACACCAGTTCAATCCATATAAGATCAGTATCGCAATTAGAAGCCCAAAAATTGCAAATGTCTCTGACATTACTGAAAATATCATTCCTTTGCTGAAGGCTTCACTGTTTTTACTCGTGGCTGTGATACTGCCCCCGGCCGTAATTCCCTGACCTATGGCAGATAGTCCTGCTATGCCCGAGGCAAAACCTGCACCTACAACAGCCACCCCTGTGGCATATTTTAAATCGATCTTTCCCGTAAGCAGCCCTGTGAAGTAAAGAATTAATATAGCTATTAACAATCCATATATTGCCTGCGTTTCCGGTAGTACCGAGAATACCATTCCTTTGCCGAACATCTCTTCTTTCTCTGTTACTGATGATATACCCGAGCCAGCAGCTATTCCCTGACCTATGGCAGATAATCCTGCAACACCTATCGATATACCAGCACCCACGCATGCTACTCCTATTGCTAACGGTATCTCTTTGATATTCCCTGATAATAAACCTGTAAAGTAAAGGATCAATATAGCTATTAACAATCCATATATTGCCTGCGTTTCCGGTAGTACCGAGAATACC
>QMUN01000207.1 GCA_003660605.1 Thermococci archaeon | reverse complement strand
GTCTCTTTCGTCGCTATATCCAAAAGCTGCATTTATTCCAAGTGTCTCTGATGCTATAAAATTTGTGGATCCTGTTTCTCCAAATTTTCCCTTTGTAACTAAACAAACTTCTGCCCCTCTTCTCTTTGCTTCCAGAGCCGCTCTTGCTCCAGCTCCTCCGCCTCCAATTACCAGAACATCACATTCAATCATAAAAATCTTCTTCCTTTATGTTTAATCTGTTAAGATTCTTATCAAGCCCCGTTATCTTATAAAAGCTTTCTCCTTTTAATATTCTATTTTTTATTACCTCTTAAGCTTCTTACTTTTTCTTTGTTATTTTTTAAACTTCTTTTACATTTTCTTTCTGAATAACGCCACCTCCATCGTCGTCACCAATAATTAAGTCTCCTGGATTTACGGTAACATCACCACATACAATAGGAACATTTATACTTCCGGGGGAGTTCTTCCATGTTCCTACAGGAGTTATATATCTGGAGAAAACTGGAAATTTTATTTTTTCGAGAATCCTAGAGTCTCTTACTCCTCCGTCTATGACCAATCCTTCAATACCTTTTGTTTTTGCAATTATGCTCATAACTTCTCCCCAGTATGCTCTATAGGATTTATGGCCATCCACTACTAAAACATCTCCTTGTTTTGCCATCTCCAATGCTCTGTGGATCATCAGGTTATCGCCCACATAAGTATAAACAGTAAAAGCTGGTCCGCAGATTCTTATATTTGGATAAACAGGTCTTATCCCGATCATTCCATTCTTTCTCTCCATAGAGTCGCATATTGTCGGTGTTGGAAGTTTTCTGAACTCCTCAATTATCTCTTTTTTCGGTCTTTTGAAATCTCTTATAATTTTGTTCATAAAATAACCTCTCCTTTTGTTGCATTCACCTTCAGGAAATCTCCTGTTTTGATTAGATTTATATCTATTTTGTCAATCATCGGAAGATTCGATACTATCGCTCCTATGACAACTATTGACTCTGCCTCCAAGTTTATTATGGCCTTTGGTCCTACTTTATTCCTGACGCATTCGTATAGCATATAAGATCCTCCAGTCGATCCCTTCGCAGAGGGAAAAACAAGTATCTTATCTTTTATGCACTTTCCTTCTATCTCGTTCCCTCTCTCAATTATCTTTCCTGTCTTTGGATCTACTCCTCCCATAAAGGATATAGGATCTTTTGTAACTAAGGCAGTTCCTTCTGCATACCCTTCGACTATACATCTTCCCTTTAGAATCATTTTACCACCAGACAATCCTTCAATTCAAGTAAAGAAACATCTATATCACAGACGCCTGGAGCGTAATGTGCAAGTTTCGCTGAATTTGTATAAAGAAGATCATAGTTCATAGATTCCTTTGCAGTTAGAATTGGACACGTATCACAGACTATTTTTCCCCCGGCCTTCTCTATTATTTCTGTGTATTTCATTCTATCAGAGAGAGACTTTATCGGTTTCGAGGTTAGGATATAGCATTCTGCATCTAATTTTTTTCCCTTGAGTATTGAAGCGATCTCCTTTATTTCAAGAATAGATGAATGTGGGCATCCGATACATATTATATCTGGTTTTCCTTTGTCTCCAAATTTTTCATAAACTTCTTTCAGATCTTTTTTATCTACTTCTATTCTCTCTAAACTCTCTTCTTTTTTCATAAGAAATAAGGAAACAGCGCCGGAGGATGCCAGAGCAGCACTTAAAGCTTTTAAATTGTCCAGATTTGTATTTCTTAACTTCTCGAAAACAGGGACTTTTCTTCCAACGATCTTTCCAACATAGTATCCCAATGCTCCAAACTCTCTTACCGTTTTGACTTCCGTATTTATTTTGAATAAAAAATCTCCCTTTCGATTTTCATCTCTATGATACCCATAGTTTGGAACTTTTCCTATCACTCCTGCTGCTAATGCTGAGGGTCCTCCCTCTCTGTTCGTTCTTGCTTTTAAAACAGAGTTTGCAAAACATATGGCGGAAGACTCTCCCCATGCTATGTCCTCATTCTCTAAGGGCAAATTCCCGATAAAATAAGGTGTGCATGTGTGGCATGATATCGCTCCCATTTTTTCGTACGCTCTCGTCAATCTCAACTGTTTCTCTGCGAAATATTCAGGTATATTATGTTCTTTCCAGTTCTCTAGATCCATCCCCCCTGTGTTCAGAGTAGTAAAACATTTGAATTCTGCTTTTTTTGATACTTCTTCAACAAAATTCAGTCCTGCATCTCCAGAAACTCTGTAAGAGGCACCTGGAGAATGAACACTCTTTATATCTATCAGTTTATCAGCACCGTATATATCCCCAAGCTTTACCAGTATCTTCATACATTTCTCCATAACTTCTCCATACTCACCATCAAGGATCTTTTCTTCTTCCTTTTCCAGAAACATTATTCTCCTCTCTGCAATTTATGGTATCCAAATTTTTCTCTTGCATCTTTTATCTTGCTTCCAGTTTCAATCTCCTTTTCTATATAATCCTCTGCTTCTTTTATCTTCTCAGCAAGCTCTAGAACTTCCTCCTCCCTTTCTTTGGGTATAACAACGACTCCGGAATCGTCTCCAAAAACTATATCTCCAGGATTGACAAGAGTGTTTGATAAAGAGACTGGAACATTCATAGCTTCCATCTTTACTCTATCCTTTCCGGTCATCATGAATCTACCCTTTGTGAATATGGGATAATCTAACTCTTTTATTCTTTGGACATCCCTGCAGACACCATCTATAACAGTTCCTGATATTTCTTTTTTCTTTGCATATAATGTCAGCAGATCGCCCCATACTGTACAATACTTCCTC
>QMUN01000206.1 GCA_003660605.1 Thermococci archaeon | reverse complement strand
GTATTAACGGTAGATGGAGAAAAAATGTCAAAATCCCTGGGAAATTTTATAACTGTGAAGGATTTGCTAAAAAAATACAATCCTATGGTACTAAGATTATATTTGGCTTCTATTTACTACAGGAGCAGAATGGATTTCAGTGAAGAAACTCTGGAATCTGCAAAGAGTTCGCTTGAAAGGATATACAATGCAAAATGGAAGTTGGACGAATCTCTGAAGAATCCAGGAAGGGGAAACGATCTTGAAAATGCTGTAAAAAAAGTAAAAAAAAGTTTTGAAGTTGCAATGGACGATGATTTTAACACACCAAAAGCTTTAGCTGCATACTTTGATTTTATTAAAGAAATAAACAAGTCTGCAGAATCTGCTAGCGAAGCTCAGCTTTTAAAGGCTAAAAAACTATTTGAGGATATAGGAAACGTTTTCGGGATCCTCACAGAAGAAAAAAAAGAAGGTCTTGAAGAGAAACTGATTCAATTCATCATAGATCTGCGAGAGGAAGCAAGAAAGAAAAAAGATTTCGAGACTTCAGATAAGATCAGGGCAAAACTCAGAGAAATAGGCATTATACTGGAAGACGGAGAAAAAACGACATGGAAGAAGAGTTTGTGTTAGTGGACTGGAGGGGATTTGAACCCCCGGCCGCTACCATGCCAAGGTAGCGCGCTACCAGACTGCGCTACCAGCCCATTACATAGATACTGCAGACCTGCATTTAAAAAATTTTCTATAAAAAGACAAGAGAAAGAAATAATTCTTTCTCGTTCAAAAAACTATCTTTTAACCAGTTGATAACTATAACCAGCAGAGATTGAATCTCAATATCTTCTGTGTTTCTGATAGCATTCTCTACAGTACACAGGTCTTCCTTCCTGGGGCTGGAATGGGACTTCACATTCCTTACCGCAGTCAGCACATACGGCCTTGTACATTTTTCTTTCGCCAAACTTTCTATTTTCCATATTTTCACCTTATTTTATTATGCCAGAGATATTCTCAGGCATATCAGTTATTACACTACCCCTTATAAATCTTTGCCTTATAAAACGAAGACTTTTATAGATTCTGGAGTAATGAAATTATGTTTGATTTACTGCCAGAGTATGCTGTTAAGAAACTGAAGGAACAGGGTATTACAGAGCTTTTCCCTCCTCAGAAAGAAGCTATCCAAAAAGGTCTTTTAGAAGGAAAAAATATGGTTCTTGCCATTCCCACAGCCTCTGGAAAAACTTTAGTTGCTTTAATTGCTATTCTGAACCATATAAAAAATGGAGGAAAGGCTGTGTACATTGTTCCGTTGAGAGCACTGGCTGAAGAGAAATATGAGGAGTTCTCAGATTTTTGTGATTGCGTATTGTCTTCAGGAGATTACGACTCAGAGGATAGATACCTGACAAGATACGACTGTATAATTACCACGAGCGAAAAATGCGACTCGCTTTTAAGACATTCAAAAAGATTTTTTGATGATGTAACGCTTGTTGTAGCTGATGAGATTCATTTAATTGACTCTATGAGAAGGGGGCCTACACTGGAAATGACTCTTTCAAAACTAAAAAATAAGCATATATTGGCTTTATCAGCAACAATATCCAACGCACAAGAGATCGCGGAGTGGTTAAAAGCTGATCTTGTCTATTCAGAGTGGAGACCCGTAAAACTAAGGATGGGAGTCTATATAAAAGATAAGATATACTATAAAGATGCCGTAAAAGAAGTAAGTTTCAAAAAAGATCCTATAACCTCTCTGTGTTATGAAACTATCAGGGAAAATGGACAGCTTCTGATATTTGTTAATACGAGAAGATCTGCTGAAGCCCTGGCAAAGAAACTTGCAAAAAATAACTTCTCTGAGATCGATATAAAGTTTTCAAATACAAGTTTTGGGAAGCTTCTGGAAAGCTGTGCAAGAAGAGGAGTGGCATTTCACCATGCAGGATTGGCAAGAGAAGACAGGAAAAAGGTGGAAAAGTATTTTAAAGAGAATAAATTAAAAGTTTTGACAGCAACACCAACATTGGCAGCAGGTGTCAATTTACCCGCAAGGCGAGTAATTATAAGAGATTACAGAAGATATAGCAACTTGGGCTACAGGAGAATACCTGTTCTCGAGATAAAACAGATGATGGGCAGAGCTGGAAGACCGAAATATGATAAAGAAGGAGAGGCTCTTTTAATTGCAAAAAATGAAGAAGAGAAAGAGATGCTTTTTGAAGATTACATCAACAAAGAAACTGAGAGAATTACATCAAAAATTGCAAATCCCGGTATAATGAGAACTCATATTTTAGCATTAATAGCATCCAATTATGTCAGTAACGAAGAAACTCTTAAAAGTTTTCTCGAAAGAAGTTTTTACAGTTTTCAGTACAATCTTAGTAAGATATATGATAGAATACTGGAGATTGTCGATTTTTTGGAAGAAAACGATCTTATAAAAGATTACACTGCAACACTATTTGGCAAAAGGGTCTCCTATCTTTACATAGACCCGAAAACTGCGATAATATTTAGAAATGCTTTAAAAGATGAGATGACTCCTTTTGGAATACTTCATACCATTACATCAACTCCAGATCTTGAATCCTTATACCTGAGAAGGGGTGAATTTGATGAGTATGACAGTATTGTCTTGGAAAAAGGAGAAGAGTTTCTTCTTGAAGTACCTGATTACTGGTATGAGCCCGATAAATACGAATTCTTTTTGTCGAGAGTAAAGACAGCCTCGCTGTTTTACGACTGGATGGAAGAAGTGGATGAAGAAGAAATTTTTAAAAAATATAAGATATATCCTGGAGACTTTTACAG
>QMUN01000205.1 GCA_003660605.1 Thermococci archaeon | reverse complement strand
CTTTGGAATAGTGGGTATATTGTGTGCATCGCGCTTCGATCTTCCTTCTTGGTGGCATTCAGGAACGAATTCACCACATTCACAACAAATTACAACTCGTGTGGTACTTATTGGGATAATGCTTGTTGTGTTTAACACTATTGTTAATGTAGCTAACAGCACAAAAATCGTGAAATCTTCTCATTGGCTTTCATTGATTACACCGCGAATGGCTATTGGGATCGCATTGCATGCGGGATTGACAGAAGAGATACTATTTCGTCTGTTTCTCTTTCCTGTGGCAGCATGGATAGCTTGGCATTTCTTGCACTCCCGGAAGGACTCACTTATCATAGGGGCATTGGTTTCCTCGTTTTTCTTTGTGCTCATGCATGAGCCTGCGTTCTTCGTAGCATTCGTATTGGGATTTCCAATGATTTATATCTATTATCACCGCGGTCTTGTCCCAGCGATAATGGTTCACTTTTTAGCGGACGGTATTCCCTTTGTGATAATAGCCTTGAGTGTGTAAGATAATTGAGATACACAAAATAACCATTAACTTTTTTTACACATCCGGATAGAATTTTTATGGTAGTATTTATAGTGAAGAGTAACACAGCGAAAACAAAGTTTCTTTTGAAGGATCTGCCTGGTAGTGGGAAGAGGATAGATATACTATGCAGGTGTGTGAACTCTGCATTCTGTCTTTCTCACGACATTAGAAAGGATGTGATTCTGTATCTCTGTTTTGCTGGGAAAACTATAAAATTTGTGGGAAAGGAATTAAAACATCTCACCCCTGATGAGAGGGGAATTGCAATATTAATAAGGAAAGCTCTTGAAGGTAATCCTACTCCTGGCGTTTATGTTAGTGAAAAATCCTTCCAAGACACTCTTTTAGAATCTGGAAAAGAGATAATATACCTAGATGAGAGGGGAGAGGATATATCACATTTAAAGTTGAAAAAAGATATGTGCTTTGTTCTTGGAGATCATTTAGGCTTTGATAGAGAAGATCAGAAAATTCTGGAGAAAATAGGTAAGAAAATAAGCATATCCCCAAAAATACTCCACGCAGATCACTGCATAATCGTAGTTCACAATTTCTTAGACAGATCTTGATACCTTCACAGCTTTTCCTCTCTCAAGCTTTTTCATCATGTATCCCGGTACGACAGCTTTTCCAAGTCCCGTTACCCCACCATTTTTTACAATGACGACATCTTCTCCTGCTTTTAGATTTTCATCGCAGTCTATTACTCCTCTGCAGAAAACATCTCCTTTTAATTCAAAATCTATCTCTACATAATTCTTTTTTTGCATGTATAGAAGTTCCGCACCCTTCAATGTTAGATTAAGTTTTCTATCATATCTTGCCAATAACTCTTCAGAGTATATTTCAAACGTATGTTTCCTTTTCTTTATCTTTATCTCTCCAGGAAATATATCAACGCCATAGAGAAACTCAGAAACCTTTCTGAACTTCACATCTTCTCCTTCAGATATCTCTTCCTGGTATTTCTTGATAGTGTGAGTAAGATCGTCTGTAAACTCAACTTTTTCACAGAGATCTTTGTATTCCTTTGGCAGATGCGCTATTATTCTGGGATTCTCCACTTTTCTCAATATGGAGTTTAACAAGCTCTTTGTTTCATGCTTTTCTTCGTACGACCAATCGCCTGTAACAACGATATCATAATCTGCATAATCTTCAAGTTCTCGAGGAACCACGCCCAATGGTGAGGTAAGAATCAACTGCGTTATGCCATAATACTGTTTTTTATTCTCAATACCGTTTTTTATCGATTTTATAAATCTTATATGCGATTTTGATCTTGAATAAGGCTTTTTAGCTGAACATGGCAGTAAAACAATGAAATTTGAGTGAGGACAATAGTTTTCCCTGATTTTTTTTCTCCAGTATACAGCTTCTGGTCTATAAAGTGATTCTGTAGAGACATATATCTCTCTCTCATTTTTTATTTTCATGTTTCTTAAGAGATGTTCTGAAAATTCTTTATACGCTATTCTGAGAAGTCTTTTCGTTTTTATAGAACTGTTTGCTTCTTTTTCTAAATAAACTTTATTTCTATTCTCTAAAAAACCTTTTAATGCTTTTTCATGTTCCTCTGAGTATGGAAATATGTCAAATCCCAAAAAAGCATAAACTGGTATTTCCTCGGGCAAACAATCGATGAAAAAAAGTTTATCTGGATGTTTTTCTCTGAGATTTAGAAAAACCTTCAAGAATCTCCTTTCTTCAGCTCCTCTAAAAAGGAATAGTTCTCCTTCACAATTCTCGTATTTCTCATTGAGTTTCTGAGAGTTTAAAATATGGATGGGTATTACTTCTCTTTTCATAACTTTCAAAAACTTTTCTCCAATATTTTCTGGTATGGAGTAATATGGTCTTAGATATCCATTTTCCTTGATACCCTTAAAAAAAGTTTTTTTGTACTTTAAGCCCCCAATATCTATGGTTTCCTTATCAAAATTAGCCAGACATGGAGTCTCTACTTTGATATCCTCTTTTGTGAAGATCCCTATTCTGTAATTGTCAATCTCTAATAATTCATACATAATCGGTATAAATAAACTCAATAGGAAATAAATAAGTATTGTTTCTTTCCAGAACAGTTTCTTATGAGGAGACACTGTTACACTTTGATGTAGTTGCTTCAGAACTACATCCACTTGTTTCACCCTCTTTCTTTTTAAATAATCGTTTTTTCTTTCTTAGTACCAGTTTCTTTGTTTTTCTAAAAGAAAGAAACTGGAGTGGGCCCGACGGGAAATAAGGCAAAGACATAGAGGGCCTCATTCATAATGACAT
>QMUN01000204.1 GCA_003660605.1 Thermococci archaeon | reverse complement strand
TACAATGAGAACTCTAAATATGTTAAAGATTATGAGACAACATTAAAAAAACTGGCTAAAGACTGTAATGAGTTCGTAAATGCCTGCGATTATGATACAGAGGGGAGTGTAATAGGGTACAATGCTTTAAGGTTTGCATGCAGAACAGATCCGAAAAAAACAAAAAGAATGAAGTTTTCCACGCTTACCAAAAACGAACTTCAAGAAGCTTTTGCAAATCTTCACCCTCCAAACTTTCCTATGATAGAGTCAGGTTTAACGAGACATGAACTGGACTGGATATGGGGGATAAATACATCAAAAGCACTTTCTTCATCCATGGAAAGAGCAATTGGCAGATTTATAATGCTTTCCGCTGGTAGAGTCCAGACGCCGACTCTTTATTTTCTTGTTCAGAGAGAGAAGGAGATCAGAGCTTTTAAGCCTGAGATATATTATGAACTCTTTATTCTCTTTGAAAAGGAGGGCATAGAAGTAAAAGCTGCTTACGCTCGAAGATTGAAAAAAGAAGAAGCTGAGAAGATAAAAAGAGACTGTGAAGGGAAAGATGGTGTTGTAAATAGCATTAAAAAAACTAAGAAGAGTATAAAACCTCCAGTACCAATGGATCTTGGGATACTCCAGGCAGAGTGTTATAAGAATTTTGGATTCTCGCCAAAAAACACCCAGAGAATAGCGCAGGCATTGTATGAATCTGGATTGATCTCCTATCCAAGGACATCCTCTCAGAAACTTCCTGAAACAATAGATTTTAAGGGAATACTCAAAAATCTGAGAAAAGAGTATAGCATTGCAGAAGAGATTTTACAAAAAGGAAAATTTATACCTGTGCAGGGAAAAAAAGAAGACCCAGCCCATCCTGCTATTTATCCCACAGGAGAGTTAAAAAAGATATATGGAAATGAGAAAAAAGTTTACGATCTTATAGTTCATAGGTTTATCTCGCATTTCAGCGAAAATGCCGTTAAAGAAAGCATAAGAGCAGATATAAAGGTAGATAAATACATATTTGTGGCAAGAGGGATCAGGACAGTAAAAGAAGGGTGGCTCAGATACTATGGGAAGTATACAAAAAGCGAAGATAAAATACTCCCTGATCTCAGTAAAGATGAAGTGATAAAGATCGATAAGATAGTTGTGGAAGAAAAAGAAACAAAGCCTCCTCCAAGGTATAATCCCGCTTCTGTAATAAAAGAGATGGAAAAACTGGGTATAGGAACAAAGGCAACGAGAGCCACGATACTCGATATTCTCTATAACAGAAATTACATAAAAGGAATGCAGATAGAGGTTACAGAGCTCGGTGAAAAAATAGTTGATACCTTAGAGAAATATTGCAAGGATATAGTTTCTGTTAGGCTCACAAGACATTTTGAAAAAGAAATGGAGAGTGTTTATGAGGGAAAAGCTAAGAGGGAAGAGGTAATCGAAGAAGCAAAAACGAAATTAATAAAAATTTTTAAAGATTTTAGGAAAAAAGAAGAAGAAATAGGAAAAGAAATTGCAGAGGCTTTCAAAATAACGGAAAAAAATAATAATACTATAGGGAAATGTCCAGAATGTGGCGGTGAACTTAGGATAATAACATCAAAAAAGACTGGAAAAAGATTCGTAGGATGTTCAAATTATCCTAAATGTAAAAACTCGTTTCCACTCCCGCAGAAAGGAAAAATTGCAAACACAAAGAAGATATGTGAGTGTGGATATCCTATCCTCAGAATAGGAAGATGGCAATTCTGTATAAATCCAAAATGTCCAAAGAAGAGTTAGTTTTTGTACGGAATTCTCACTATATTTTTGCATTCTAAACATGTTATAACAATTTTTTTATTTCTCAGTCTTATTCTTGCATTTATACCAGGTTTCAGGAACTTATGACACTTTTTGCAGTACCTTCTTTTCCATCTTTTTGGAATTCTCACTCTGCATCTCAAACTTATCCTTCTCGCTACCTGCGCATACCTATCTGCAAGTTCAGGAGTTTCTTCAAAGATGGTATCTGCCCTCCTGAATAGCGCATTGATACTTCTCAAGGCTCTTCTTTTCATGATAGTTTTATTTCTCATTGGAAAAGGAAAGTTTTTAAAAAATAAAAGTTTATGCATTAGTATGAAAATAATAGAGTGTGTTCCAAACTTCAGCGAAGGGAGAAACATAGAGAATATAAACAAAATACTTGATGCCATAAAGAGTGTTGAAGGTATTAAAGTTCTAGACTACGAGCATGATAAGGATCACAACAGAACTGTAGTAACATTTATCGGTGATCCAGAAAATATTGGAGAAGCAGCCTTCAGGGGGTGCAAAAAAGCTTCAGAGCTTATAGATCTCAATAAACATAGAGGAGAACATCCAAGAATGGGAGCAACGGATGTCATCCCTTTCATTCCCGTTTCTGATGTAAACATGAAAGAGTGTGTGTCAATTGCCGAGAAACTCGGGGAAAGAATATGGAATGAGATAGAAATACCTGTATACTTGTATGAAGAAGCAGCAAAAACTCCAGAAAGAAAGAACTTAGCCAATATAAGGAAAGGAGAGTTTGAGTGGCTCAAAGAAAACATAAATAAAAGACCTCCAGATTTTGGAGACAGAATTCATCCAACTGCTGGAGCTACTGCTGTTGGCGCCCGTGAGTTTCTGATCGCCTTTAATGTAAATCTGGCCACTAACGATCTGAGTATCGCAAGGAAAATAGCAAAAGCCGTGAGATTCAAAAATGGGGGATTGAGATATGTAAAAGCTCTTGGATTCGAGATAAAAGAAAGAAAAATCGTCCAGGTTTCTATGAACCTTACAAATTACAAAAAAACACCGATATATAGAGTTTTTGAG
>QMUN01000203.1 GCA_003660605.1 Thermococci archaeon | reverse complement strand
TGGTTATATTTTAAAATACCGTCTGATCATCTTGAGAGAATGGATCTATAAGGCTAACTTTCCATTGATTTTTTTCATAATCTCTCTCTCTTTGATTTCTCTGACATACGCAGTCAAAAACTATTTTCCCACAGTTTTCACATTCACCGAAGGTCAGTACCTGGATTTTATCTATCTCTGCAGCATAGTCCTTATCTTATCCATGATAGGGATCATCTTTAGAAAAGAATAAATCTAACACTCCCAGACAATTTCACCTTTTCTGTAAACTCGTTTTATTTTATGAAATGGAATGAATTTTATTTCATGCTCTGTTTTGACAGCCAGAGCAAACTTTGTACTCTGTTCAAAATCTATACTTTTAAAATCGAAGTTTTGAATACCGTTATCAAGATATCCAAAAGAGTAATCCTCCTCATTTTCTCTTTTATCCCATCTGATTTTGTTGATTATGTCTGTTAGATGCTTCATAGACGCTTGCTTCCCTCTGAACTTTTACTCCATTTATATCTCCCATTATATTCTTTTTCAACTTCAGAGGATAGTTTTATAAACGTTATCTGTGCAAATCTCTCTTCCTTTCTTATTATCACAGGATTTTCACTGGAATTGAATACGGAAAGAGAGAGTACACCTATCCATCCCGGATCAACCCATCCGAAGCTCCCTATAAGTCCTTCTCTGCAAAAAGATGATCTTAATTTTATATCTCCGATCAGGTTCTTCAGACCTATTTTTTCCAGAGTCGATAAGATTCCATATTTTTTTGGTGGAAGTTCAAGAATATCTTCTTTAAAGCGATTTCCGTTGAGGATATACTCCCCTCCAAAACGTAAATCGTATCCGGAAGATTGAAGACTATCTCTACTGAAAGGATCTATTATCAGGTCTTTATTTTCCATATATTTGAGAATATCTCTGTCAGACAGGATCATTACAATGTATCTCCTGGAGTAAAGCTGATCACATTATTTTTTCTTATTACAACCACCCCCAGTTTTTTCTTCATTTCGTCATTAAATATTTCTGCATTGTCCATTGAGAGATTGAGTTCAGTATCATAACCTATCAGTCTTCCCTTTAAGAATCTGCCATCTTTAAGTGCTATTACTACTGTCTTGTTGAGGCTTTTATGTATCATATCAAAAGGTTTATGTTCATCCATGAAAGTCATTTTCTCTCTGCATATAAAAGTCTTTTGTAGACAGTTTTTTATTTACATGGAGGTAATGGAAAATATGAAAAATGATCTCGCTTTGCTCGTGGTAGCTTTTTTCTGGGGATTGACATTTGTCACGGTAAAAGAAGCTATAGAGTTTATTCCTCCATTCAGTTTTCTGTTCTGTAGATTCTCAATCGCATTTTTACTTCTTTTATTGATCTCTGTCAAGAAATTAAAGAATATGAACTTAAAAACCTTGAAATCTGGATTTTTTATTGGAATTTTTCTTTTTTTAGGATATGCATTTCAAACAGTTGGTCTCAAATACACAACTCCAGCAAATGCAGGTTTTATCACGGGATTATCAGTCGTAATAGTTCCTTTTTTATCTTCTATGATCTTAAAAGCAAAACCTGGAAGAAATGTTATTATAGGAATAATACTAGCAACTATAGGTCTTTTATTTCTATCATTTCAGGAATTTAAAATAAGTTATGGAGATTTTTTGATTTTGTTATGCGCTCTCTCTTTTGCTATGCACATTATTTTAGTTGGAAAATATTCTCCAAAAATGGACACTTTTTTAATTACGACCGTACAGATAGGAACTGTAGCTCTATTTTCTCTTTTTTTCAGCTTTACAGAAAGTTCATTTGAATTTAATATAGTTATTTTAGAAGCTTTGATAATAACAGCCATTTTTGCTACAGTTTTAGCATTTTTAATCCAGAATGCAGCACAGAAGCATGTCTCTCCGACACATACCGCACTTATATTCGCAATGGAGCCTGTATTTGCAGCTGTATGTTCCTATATCATAATAAGCGAAGTTTTTACCATAAGAAAAATCATAGGCTGTTTATTCATTCTTCTCGGCATGATAATAGCTGAGATTAAGATCAATCAAAAATTTTTAAGAGAATAGCTTATTACCAACTAAAGGGTAGTTAAAAAAAGTTTAAATATATCCATTACGCATAAAAAGGATAGTGATAAAAATGAAAGAAAAATTAGCAGGAATTTTTGTTATGGCAATAGTCTTTCTGTCAATGTGTGCAGAAACACCCGAAGAGAAAAATTTAACTGTGAGTAAGTTTGTCTTCTGCACCGAAGTACTGCAAAATGGAGAATACACGCCAAGATCTAACTCCGAATTTTCAGCTGGAGAGAATATCAATATATACTTTGAGCTTGAAGGTGTTGAAACAAAAGATAACAGCGTCTCACTGAAATGGGATTCTCTCAAGATATATAAGGAAGGAAATCTTATAGACGAAAAATACAATGTTTTGAGTTATGATCAGAGCTTTGATACTGACATATCATATGTGTGGATGAGCAGACCTATTACAATAACGGAACCTGGAAATTACGAAGTGGAGATAAAAGTTATAGACAATTACACAGGAAAAGAAGTTACTGCCAAAGAAAGCTTTAAAGTTATAGGAGAAGGCACATCTACTCCTTCACCAACATCCGCTCCAGAGGGAAAGGAAAAAGACATAGATGTAACATATTATTACTTCCTGAAAGTGCCTTCAGCTACGTATCACCTCTTCGGAAATGTCTATGAAAATTATGTTGATGTCGAGATAACTAACAACAGTAGCGAGAAAATAAGGGCAAAGGTAGAGGCTCAGATAATGAACTTTACAAATGCGTCTTTTCAAACAGTCGACAT
>QMUN01000202.1 GCA_003660605.1 Thermococci archaeon | reverse complement strand
GGTCTCTCTTTATATTTTCTATAAGGATCCTTGTTCTTTGTGATATTTTTAACTATTTTTTGAATCTCAGAGCCAAAATAGGTAGGGGTTATCTCAAGGTTAAAACTTCCCAAGAATTTCATGCTCTCTATTACGGCTCTTTCTCTCAGTTCTTTATTCTCTGTAGCGAGTTCACACGTTCTCACTACCTGTTTTACTAAACACTGGCTACAATAGTAATGAGATTTCATGGTACCACGTAGAGGGGAGTCGGTGTAAAGCATAATATAAATATTATTATACCTATAACAGCTAAGATTTTATCTTCCCCAGTAAGCTCCGTAACCTCATCCATTGCTCCAGGATGACCTCTCGATGATATGAGATACCCTATGAATCCCCATAATATCCAGCCAGGCCAGATAGGGTATCTCAAAAAACTCCCTAAAAATCCTATCCCTATAAGACTGAGTGCCGTTGTTTTGGAAACTAACATATGATACTTCTCTCCCAGAATTGATCTCGCTACATGTCCTCCATCCAATTGCCCCATCGGGAGCAAGTTCAATGCTGTTACAAAAACTCCAACAATCCCTGCTACTACTAAAGGATGCGTAACTAAGGTATATCCCTCTGGTAGATTTAAAAAAAGATCTAATAATATCCTGTAGATTAATGTTTGTCCAAATCCAATCGTGATTCCTCCAGGATGTGTTGCATTAAACGTTTCTACTGCTCTCATATACTCAGTAGCAGGAACTACAGGAGAGATCGCTATCCCTATGGAAATCACAATTACTGATGCAATAAACCCTATTAAAGGCCCGCTGAGACCTATTTTTATAGCTGCCTTTTTATCTGGTATAGGCGATTTTATGGTTATGAGTGCTCCCATCGTTCCTATTATAAAAAGAGGCATCGGTATAAAGTATGGCCATGAAGCATCCACTTTATTTTTCATTGCAGTTATTTTATGAGCCAATTCATGACTTCCCAGGATAAAAATAAGTCCCATCATAAATATAGAACTTGTAACCCAGACATTATCAATAAACCCCATTTCTTTTAAAGGCACTGCCCAAGAATACCCTGCATAAAAGACACTGAGAATAGTTGCTACTAAAAGAGCTATTGGGATTATAACTCTCGATTTGCCTGGCTTTTTTGCTTTAAAAAGATGGAGATAAATTTTTCCTTCTTTTTTTCTTATAAAAGGATAGTATCCAATATTTTCGAATATCTCTCTTATTTTAGAGAAATCAGAGATCATGTTTCCTATAAAAAGAAAAGAGTTCGATCTTATAACAAAATTTTCAAAATAAAAATGATTTTTTATTGTATTGAAAAGCCATGAGTACTTATCCTCGTCAATATCTTCTTCAAAAACATGATAATTATGTCCGCAGGCTGGACATTTTTCTTTATGCAGATCGTATTTTGCGATCTCATAGAAGTCACAGTTTGCACATTCGTATCTTTTGTACATCATTTTTAATTTTCTAATCCTATTTAAAAAAGTTTGTATCCCATAAAGTTTTTAAAATTCGTTATTCATTTTAATTCATGATAATAATAGGCGCTGGAATAGGAGGACTTTTAGCTGGAACTCTTTTGCAGGAAAAATACAGTATTAAAATTTTTGAGAGAGGAATAATCGGAGGTAGATTCAGAAATCTTCCTTATAAAGGATTCCAACTGAGCACTGGCGCTTTTCATGCTCTTCCTCACGGTTCTACTGGTTTTACAGCTGAGATACTTAATAAAACACATACTCCCTATAATATAGTAGACGGAGATCCATGGGGAACTTTTTTAATCGATGGAAAACAGTATAGATTCAAAAATTTATACTCTTTTTTGAGCTATATGGAAAAATTTAAAGTCTCTAAAGTTCTTTTTGATATGAAGTTTAAAAAAGGAGACGAAACACCATCTGGAGAATATTTGAATGATAAACTTAAAAATGATACAGTGAACAGGGTTGTAAAAGCTTTTTGTGGCTTTGGAATGAGCATAGACCCGGATGATATCCCGACAAGAAGTTTCTTTTCTGTCGTAAGAAGCTTGTATAAGTATGGGGGACCCGGAACTATTGTGGGCGGATGCAGCGCATTAACAAACAGTCTTGTTAAAGGAAAAAATATAATAAAAAAGAGAGTAAAAGAGATCGTCATTGAAAATAATGAGGTAAAGGGGATAATAGACTCTGAAGACAATTTTTACGAAGATAGTATAGTTATAAGTGACATAGGTATTAAAGGAACTGTTAAATTAACTGGAAAAAAACATTTTCCGAGTGGATACTTAAAAAAAATCAATAATTTAAAAGAAGCTGAAGGGATAAAGATAAACATAGCTACAAGGGAGAGTATAATAGATCATAATGGGGTTTTAATAACATGCGATACGGAGAGAGTGGAAGGATTGAATCAGGTTACAAACGTCGATCCTTCCTTGGCTCCAAAAGGATATCATCTAATAATGTCTCATCAAACCTTAAGATCTAGTAACATAAAAAAAGAGATAGATTTAGGACTTGAAGATATAGAAAAGATCTTTGGAGATAAAGATTATGAAATTCTTTTGGTCCAGACATTTAGAAATGGATTCCCTGTGAATAGAGCTGTTAGCGGGGATGATTTTGACCAAAAAACACCAATAAAAGGATTATATCTCGTAGGAGACTCTGCAAAGAAAGAAACTATGGAAGTGGATGGGATATCTAAAGGAGTTCTGGAACTTTACGAAACTCTCACTTCAAATATATGATTTTATCTATACTTTTCCTTCTTTTCAATAATTTGTTTTTTCTTCCGAATAAAATCGATTTTTAAATAATCTTGTTTTTCTTTGGGATAAACACCTTTCTTTT
>QMUN01000201.1 GCA_003660605.1 Thermococci archaeon | reverse complement strand
GTTCATATTAGAGAGAATGCAAAAATAGGAAAAAACTGCAACATAGGAAAAGGAGTATATATAGACAGAGACGTAAAAATAGGAGACAACTGCAAGATTCAAAACTATGTTTGTATTTATAAAGGAGTGGAAATAGAAGAAGATGTTTTTATAGGTCCGCATGTTGTATTTACTAACGATCTTTATCCACGAAGTTTCATCTGGGAAGATACGAAGATAAAAAATACAATTATAAGGAAAGGAGCGTCTATAGGGGCAAATTCCACCATTATATGCGGAATTATTATTGGAAGATACTCCATGATAGGAGCTGGGAGTGTGGTGACAAAAGATGTTCCAGATCATGGTTTGATGTATGGAAATCCTGCGATCTTAAAAGGGTACATATGTGAGTGTGGTGACAAGCTCATAAAAAAGGGAAATAATTATTTCTGTCCAAAGTGTAAAAAAGAAGTGATCTTATGATCCCCATCGCAAAGCCAATAATAGGCGAAGAAGAGATAGAAGCCGTTAAAGAAGTTTTGAAATCAGGTATTTTGACTCAGGGAAAAAAAGTCAAAGAGTTCGAGGAGAGATTTTCAGAATTTATAGGAGCCAAATATAGTATAGCTGTCAGTTCAGGAACTACAGCCCTTATTACCTCTCTCTTGTCCCATAATATAAAAAAAGAAGTTATCACCACACCATTTACATTCATTTCTACTGCAAACTCCATAATATTTACAGGGGGAAAAGCTGTATTTGCTGATATTAACGAAGATTTTAATATAGATATAGAAAGAATAAATGAAAAGATCACGAAAAAAACTGAAGCTATACTGCCAGTTCATCTTTTTGGAAATCCGTGTGACATGAAGGGAATTATGGATTTAGTGGAAGATCACAATTTGATTTTAATAGAAGATACGTGCCAGGCTCACGGCGCAAGCTTCGAAAATAAAAAGGTAGGCAGTTTTGGCACAGGATGTTTTTCTTTTTATCCCACAAAAAATATAACAACAGGAGAAGGAGGTATGATCACTACAGATGACGAGAAAATAGCAGAAAAATGCAGACTGATAAGAAATATAGGGATGAAAAGCCAGTATGAATATGTACACTTAGGGTATAACTTTAGAATGAACGAGATATCTGCCGCTATAGGTATAGAGCAGCTGAAAAAAATTAGTTCTTTCATTGAAAAAAGAAGAAAAAATTCTCAATATCTAACAAAGAAACTGAAGAATGTAAGAGGAATAATAACACCAAAAGAAAATAAAAAAGCTTTTCACGTCTATCACCAATATACTATAAGAGTTACTGAAGAATATTCGATGAACAGGGATCAGCTTCAGCAAAAACTTAAAGAAAATGGGATTGCCAGCAAAATTTATTATCCTATTCCTTTAAACAAATTAAGACTATACAATTCTAATAAAAAATGTCCAAATGCTGAGAGATTTTCGAAAGAAGTTTTATCTCTACCGATACATCCCTCTGTTGATGAAAAAGATCTAAATCTCATATTAAAGGTGATCAAATGAGGGTAGGTGTAATAGGCGTAGGAGAAATGGGAAAAAATCATTTAAGAGTTTATTCAGAGATGAACCAGGAAATAATTGGCATATCTGACATAAATGAAGAAAGAGGGAAAATTTTAGCTGAAAAATACAATACTCAATTTTTTAAAGATTATAAAGAATTGCTCAAAAAAGATCTAGACGCCGTCAGCATTGTCGTTCCAACTACACTGCATAAAAAAATAGCTTTGGATTGTATGGAGAAGGGGATAAATTTATTAATAGAAAAACCCATTGCAGACACATTGGGAAGCGCAGATGAGATTATAAAAAATACTATAAATGGAGAAATAAAAATAATGATAGGCCATATATTACGATTTCATCCAGTTATAGAAAAAACTAAAGAGATGGTAGAATCAGAATTACTAGGGGAGCTCGTTTCTATCTCTGCAAAGAGGGTAGGACCTTACAATCCGAGAATAAGAGATGTAGGAATAATAATAGATTTGGGTGTTCATGATATAGATATTATATCCTATCTTTATAATGATAAAGTAGAATACGTGTATGCCTCTGCTGGAAGCGTAATTCACAATTTTGAGGATCATGCCAATATATTACTAAAATTTAGAAATGGTCATGCAGGAGTTATTGAAACGAATTGGCTGACTCCTTATAAGATCAGAACATTGACGTTAGTAGGGGATAAGGGAATCGCATCTATTGATTACATCTCTTCTTCAATAAAACTCTATAATGAGGAGGAAGAAATAGACGTCAAAGTAGAAAAAAAGGAACCTCTGAGAAATGAATTGGAGCATTTCATTGAGTGTATAGAAAAAGACAAAAATCCATTAATAAGCATGGAAGATGGCAGAAAAGTATTAAAAGTAGCTTTGTCAGCTATAGAATCCTATAAAGAGAATAAGATAGTTAAGATAAGTGATTAAAATGAAATGTTATGGTTTATCTGCTGGGGATATAAGAAAAAATATCGAAAAAATTACAGTAGCAGTATATGGCCTAGGCAAGATGGGATTACCTTTAGCATGTGTATTTGCAGATAGAGGATTTAATGTCATTGGCGTGGATATTAACAAAAATATTGTTGAAAAGATTAATTCTGGAGAAAACACGGTGAAAGAAGAAGAGGGACTGGATGAGCTGGTCAGAAAGGTGGTAAAAAATAAGAAATTGAAAGCTGTTCTTAATAGTGTTGAAGCTTCTAAAATCTCAGATATTCATGTTATTATTGTACCAACACTTTTGAATAAAAACAAAAAGCCTGATCTGAATATTGTAAAAAATTTAATGGAAGATATAAGTAAAGGACTTGAAAAAGGAGACATTGTAATT
>QMUN01000200.1 GCA_003660605.1 Thermococci archaeon | reverse complement strand
TCTTGGCTCTGGCAATCATTCTTGTAGCTGTGATAGGCAAGATATTTGGCAGTGGTATTGGCGCAAAACTTGGAGGATTTAAATATAAAGATTCACTGAAGATAGGAATAGGAATGATACCGAGGATGGAGGTTGCTTTGATCATAGCAAGAACAGGTTTGAAGCTGGGTATAATAGGTGAATCAGTTTTCTCTATTACGATAGTTTTGGTTATGGTAACCACGCTCATTACGCCTCTGCTGTTAAAACTTGCTTTCAGGGAATAGAAGATTTATTCAGAAAGTTTTTTAAGTTATGGCTCGTTCTTTAAAACATGTTTCAGAGACTGAGAGGAACAAGAGATTTCTATCCGGAAGAGATGGCGGCCAGAAATAAAGTCTTTAAGATTATTAGAGAGACAGCAGAGAGATACGGATTTGTGGAGATAGTTTCTCCAGCGATCGAGTCATTCGATCTCATAGCAAAGAAATCTGGAGAAGATATAAGAGAAGAGATCTATGCTTTTGAAGATAAGGGAGGAAGAACTATCTGTTTAATTCCCGAGTTTACACCTTCCGTCTCAAGAATGATAGCAAACAGACAGAAAGAGCTCGGGAAACCTCTGAAATGGTTTTCTATTCCAAGGCACTGGAGATATGAAAGACCTCAATCAGGAAGATTACGCGAGTTTTATCAGTTAAATGTGGACATATTTGGATCTAAGTCTCCAAAGGCAGATACAGAAGTTCTGTCTGTTGGGATAAGTATAATGCTCAATTTAGGCTTAAAAGATTTTTTATTCCATATATCCAATAGAGAGTTCCTCCATGGTCTTCTCCAGGAGTATAATGTGAGTGATATCCATGAAGCTTTCAGGATTATAGATAAAAGAGAAAAAATTCCAGAAGAAGAGTTCATTGAGAGTTTGTTAAACTGCGGGATTAAAAACTATGATGAGATTCTGGATGTTCTTGACTCTGTAAATATAGATAATATAGAGAATTTTAAAGGTAGAAATAAAATGATGGATAGATCGATTGGCAATCTTCTCGATATTTCCAGATATTTGGATTATTACGGCTTTAGAGAATACTGTACTCTGGATTTAAGTGTTGTAAGAGGACTTGCCTATTATACAGGTATGGTATTTGAAGTTTATGATAAAAAGAAAGAAATGAGAAGCCTGTTTGGAGGAGGGAGGTATGACGATCTCGTGGAAAGTTTCGGAGGAGAACCTACGCCTGCGGTAGGGTTCGGGATGGGTGATGTTGTTTTGGAACTCATGATGAAAAAAGAAGGAGTATGGCCCGAGGAAAAGACTTATATAGATTACTATATTGCCAATATAGGGGATGTTGACAGGCATGTTTTAAGCATAGCAAGAAAGTTGAGAGATAAAGGGTACAAAGTCACATTTGATCTAGTAGATAGAAATCTGAGCAATCAATTAAAGTATGCAGACAAAATAAACGCTAAAAATGTTATTTTTGTTGGCGAAAAAGAATTGAAAGAGGGTAAGATACTCATAAAGAATATGGAGACAGGGGAGCAGAAAAAAGTAGAGATAGGTAAAATTTAGTCGTTATCTTTTGATATTTCCGCCATGATCCAGTTTTTTATTTCATTTTTTTCATGTATTAGGTACTTTATCTCTTCAGGATTTGTCAAAGCTATTTTTGCAAGCCATCCTATCGTATAACAGTCATTATTGAGCAACTCTGGATCGATCTCCAACTCTTCATTGACTTCCATGATTACTCCGCTTAGAGGGATAGGCAACTCTTCGTCCCATTCATCTTCATCATTTCCTATAACACAGAAAATTTCTCCTCTTAAATATTCTTCTTCTTCAAAGGGCAGTTCCACAAAATCGAAATCTCCAATTTTCTGCAGGTAATTGTCTATCCCTATCAATGCAGTGTTGTCTTTTTCGAGTTTCACCCATAGATGATCAGGTGAGTAGTACAGGTTCTCTGGGAAAACATAATCTCTTATGTTCAATGTATCACCTTATCTTTTAATAGAGAAAACTTTTTAAAATTTTCCAATCACCACCCCTCTTTCCCTATCAATGGTACAAAAGCACACCCACCATAATTTTTTTTCTTTATCTTTTTATCACTTATCTTTTCAGCAACGATCAAATCGCAGAAATACCTCTCTCCAACAGGTATGCACAACTTTCCCCCGATTTTCAACTGTTTTATTAAAGTTTCCGGGATCTTTGGAGCGGCAGCAGTGACTATGATCTTGTCGTAAGGTGATTCTCCTTCGTATCCGAGGGTTCCGTCTCCTATAAGAATTTTAACTTTGTATCCTGATTTTTTCAAATTATTTTTAGCAAACTCAGCGAGTTCAGGTATTCTCTCGATACTGAAAACATTTTCACCAACGATCTCGGAGATCAAAGCAGCATTGTACCCTGAGCCAGTTCCTATCTCCAGAACTTTATCCCCTCTCTTTAAATCTAATGCTTCAAGCATTATCGCGATCATCGAGGGAGCAGATATTGTCTGGTTAAAACCTATCGGTAAAGGATGATCAGAGTAAGCTCTATCCTCAAGATACTCAGGAACAAATAATTTCCTATCCACTTTTTCAAACGCCCTTTTTACAGATTCAGATTTTATATATCGGTATTTCATGAGATGATCTATCAAATTTCTCATGCACAATCTAATGAGAGAAAGTTTTTATAATTTTTTGAGGTATTGTGCACATGGAAGAAAGAATGAAACTCTTTGCATTACTTCTTGATGAAATAGGACTCACAGCTATCTATATCATTACCAGGTTTCCTTTCAAATATTTTTTGATTCTTATATCTATATTAGTAATAAAGGATATTTTTATTGTGATCAAGGTCTGGGATATTCTGGATAAAAAGAGTCT
>QMUN01000199.1 GCA_003660605.1 Thermococci archaeon | reverse complement strand
GTATATGTGAGCGTATCGCCAGGAGAAGCTAATGCAGAGTTTACCTCTTTTATTATGTCCATTGCCTGAGTCTTAAAGATTACGGGAGGTGTTGTTATACTCTTTGGCGTATCTTCTGTATAAGAAAGTGTAACATTGTTGGGTATCTCTGTACCGTATACAGTGGCACTATCCACTCTTGCAGTTACTGTTACAGTCCCGGAATCACCAGGATGTAATGTTCCAAGAGCCCAGGTAACGGTATCAACTCCATCATACACAAATGATCCTGTAGCAGATGCAAAATCAAGATTGGAGTCAAGAACATCTGTAATTGTAACATTTGTAGCATCTTCCGTTGCCAAAGGGCTGTAGGAGTAATCTATTGTGTACGTTATCTCGTCTCCTCTTACACAAGTTCCATAATATCTTGGATATGAAGGATCATCCTCGGAAGCATATCTGAAGTTTGGTATTTTTGTATCTGCCCATCCCAGGCCTATAAAATCGTGAGCATTTGGGTTCTCCCCCTTCACTGAGATATTCATATATGTTATCATAGTCTCTTTCGAGTCTTTTTCAAATGGCATTTCTTCGTAATAAACACCTTTGATATCTTCGTATCTGAGACCAACTCTGTTTTTTAGAATTTTAGATCCAGATACGACATCTATAAGAAAATCGCTGTATTTTTCATTAAAAACGATCTGATAATCATCTATGTCAAGAGAGGAATTGTCTATCTCCTCTTCATCTACCTTTTTTAAGAACTTTAAGTAAACCTCTTTGTCATCCGGATCAAATTTGGTAATTACAATCCCAAAATCATCTTTAAATATTATATTCTCCTTTCCGTCATCATAGACTGTATATATATCCTCGCCAACTATCAATTTACAAACATTTATGATACCTTCCATTGTCTCAATTTTATGCAGTGATGATTCTATGTAACTTCCTTCGTTCATTTCTGAGTTAAATACCGTGTTATACAATCCATCAGAGGGATCGAGCATTGAAAAGATAGCATTATCAACTATACCTATTTTATACCCTCCATAAGAAGTTTCATTCATTCTGTACTGCGGAGCTGGGATGTTGAGCGATAATTTGGTACCGTAATCTGTTTCGTAAACTAAGATTTTGTTGTTTTTTAAGGTCATATAATATGGATCAGAAACAATTATCTCATCTTCAGAAACCTGATACCCTTTTTCGTTGTTATCTAAAAGTCCTACTTCTTCTATCTCCATAAGATTTTTTTCCATTATTTTTGTAAATTTTTTATGAAAGTATATTTGAAGTTTTGCGTATGTATTCACAGTAGTTGTACTATCCATCGGACAGCAACTCTCCTCTTTTTCCTGAGTCATTCCCTCACTGTCAAAACAGAGAAACCTTATAGAGATATCACAGTACTCGTCTTCGTAGACTAGAACACTCTTGTTGAAACATTCTGGACAGCATACAAGTACATTGGAGATCGTGTAAATATTGTTCTCACAGTTCCACTGGTAGAGGATCATTTTCTTGTAATCTTTGTACAATTCAAGGTATATCGTTCCATTATCAAGGTCATAATCTGCAATCTTTAATTTATACAGTCCATCAATGTCTATGAGCATCCCCTTGTAAATTTTTGTAAGAGAGGAATCGAGAGTACCATCTTTGTAAACTTCGGTCTTTACCTTAATCTTATCATCGTACACTATATCTGCTTCTATTTTTGGAAGTAGCAGCATAATTATAAGCAAGACCATGAGTTTATTCTTCATTTTCCCCTCTCCATTTTTTAGTGATCTCTACTATTTTTATTAAAAACTCCTCAAATCCTTCAGAAACTTTCCATACATCGTTTCTTTTGTAAATAAATCCCCCACCTCTGAGCTTACTTATAATACTGTCGTACTGTCCCCTCGTTATATTGGTAATGCTGCAGAACTCCGACCAGTAGCTGTCTTTCAATCCGTCATTTTCACTGATCAGGTTCAAAAACTTCAATGCAGGTTCTGCGAGTTCGGGATTTCGCCAGAACATGCAGGCTAAAACATCTTCCATTTCGTCTATAATCCTATTTTCTGGCTGAATCAGGAATGTTGTTTTTGACTTTTCTCGCAAGCTCATCACCGTTGAAACAATATTGCTGAACAATAATACGAATCATTAGTATTTAAATCTTTCGGTCAGCGATCATCCCTGATAGCAAGTGATACTATATAATCTAATATATAACGATGCTTACTATCTTGTAAATAACAGTCTCATCTCTTAAAACGAGTCTGTATTCGCCTTTTTTAAAAGGCAAAGTTTGAGAATAGTATGAAGAGGTAAGAACAAATCTCTCGGAGTTTATCTCCAGAACTAAATTTTTACAATCCGATACTGTAAAGATAATATCTTCATTGATCTCAATATCTATATTTTTCTGCTCTTTTTTTTCAAAGGTTGCAAATATTATCTCTGTTAGTATATCCTCATAGTCTTTATCTATTAAGGAAAAGAATACTTTGCCAGTATTTATCTCTTTTCCATTCTCATAAGCTTTATCCCCATAAACTATTATATTTTTATCCCCATAACTTAAAAAAACGTTGCCTTTACCTATCGTCACAAGTTCTGTGTTGTCAGAATAAAAATCATTTTTTGTCATATTTAAAATCTTTATATCTTCCTCATTCAATATACTCACAAAATTCCTGCCGCTTATACCTATAAATAGAGCATTACCTCCATTTTTTAAATATTCATAAATGATATTAACTTTTTCATAATCTATTCCTGAAATACTGTCAACGATTATAAAATCGTAATTTATTAGATCTTCATCTATTATCTCATAAGGGGTGTATTTTAAATCTATAGTTGAAAAAGATCCTATTTTAGGGATCGAATCTACATAATATCCTTCTATTTTGAATTCGG
>QMUN01000198.1 GCA_003660605.1 Thermococci archaeon | reverse complement strand
TTTCCAACTGAGGCATTGACACATCAACCGATAACTGCGGTCCTTGAGCTCATGAAAGAACATAATATAAAACCTGAGGATGTAGAAAGTGTTCTGATTGAAACTACATCTCGCGGTGCAGATATCCTCTCTGACCCGAGTAAATACACTCCTAAAACGAAAGAAACAGCGGATCACTCTTTGCCTTATTGTATTGCCGTAGCAATAGCAAAAGGAAATGTACTTCCCTCGGATTTTGAACCTGAAGCATTAAAAGATCCCCTTGTTCTGGAATTGATAAAAAAAGTAAAAGTTGTAGCAAATCCTGAGATAGATTCTCTATTCCCAAGAGTAAAGCGTGCTATATGTACAGTTATCACAAAAGATGGGAAAAATTACAAAAAACAGGAGGATTTTGCAAAGGGAAGTAAAGAACGTCCTTTGACAGATGAAGAATTAATCTCAAAGTTCAGATCGAACGCGAGCAAAAATATATCTGATGCCCGCATGGATAAGATCATCAAAGCCACATTTGATCTTGAAAATCTCGCAAATATCAAGGATTATGTAAAACTTCTTGTCAGTGATAAGTGAGATACTGCATGCCAGAGAAGCAAAAACTATAAAAGCAAAAAATTATATTAAGTATGAGGTGATCCCACGACCACCATAGAAGAAGTTATGAAAAGAGACATAGTAATACTGTCACCCGGCGACACAGTTGCAAAAGCTGCAAGAGAGATGAGTGGGAAAGACTTAGGGTGTGCAGTGATAGTAGAAGGTTCAAAGCCAATAGGCGTGGTGACAGAGAGAGATATCGTAAAAAGAGTAATATCTAAAGGAAAGAAACCCTCAGAGGTAAAGCTAGAAAGTGTAATGTCCTCTCCTGTGATAACTATAGATTATGACAGCACGATCCTCGAAGCCTCAAAAGTTATCTCTGAACAGAATGTGAGAAGACTTGTTGTCACAAAAAATGAGGATATCGTGGGGATAGTCGCCTCTGTTGACCTCCTCAGCTATGCTCCTGAGATATTTGAGGAGAAAATAGAAGAGATGGAGATAGGTCCTGGTGTCTGCGAGGTATGCGGACAGCATTTCCAGAGCTTGAATGAAGTCAATGGAAAGTATGTATGTGATAACTGTAAAAAAATATTAGAAGGATAGGTGAAATATCAAAATGTGGAGTGTTATATATGAAGGTGTGGGGGATAGTGTTAATAGTGATGGTTTGTTCACTCTGTTTGAGTGAACAGGAAGAAAAAAGTATTACGGGAGAAAAAGAGCCCGAAGAAAGTACTGCAAAAACAATTACTGAGACTGAAACACCAGAAAAAAATATCGCAAAGACAATTACTGAAACTAAAGTAAGCGAATCTTTTATGGATATAGAAAAGGCGAGAGAACTTCTTGGGGAAACTGTCTCCATAAAAGGGGTTGTGACAGCACCACCTGGTATTTTCAGAGATGATGTTATGTATATCCAGGATTCAACGGCTGGAATCAAGGTTTACTCAAGAGTTTTAAATGATCTCGATATAAAACTGGGGGATGTTGTCAGGATAGAAGGAGTCATAGATAGATACTATGAAAACATAGAGATAAAATTCCTAAAAACTGAAAAAATTTCTATCCTGGGAAATGAGACTCCCTATTCTCTCTCTTTATCTATAAAAGAAGCAAAAAACAGAGAAGGTTCGTTTATTGCTATAGAAGGAACTGTTACCAAAGTTTACAGGAATAAGTTTTTTATTCGTGATGAGAGCGATGAGATTATAGTTTACATAGACAAAGATACGGGAATATCTATAAGCGTAAAGACTGGTGACAGGGTAAAGATATCGGGTGTTATCTCCCAATATAAAGAAGATATAGAGATCCTGCCGAGATACGATGAAGATATACAATTGATCGATTGAGGGGATATAAATAATGCGAATACAACAGAAACTCTATTTATGCAAACAATGAGCTTTTAAAAGCTTTAAAATGTGCTGAAGAAATTTAAGATTTTCACACAGTGTACAACAAAGCAGGTAACAGAAAAATTATTATACTTCTGAACTTATTGTTTTCATGTTGTTGAACGAGATTGTGGATTATCTTGACGAGTTTTTGGATATAAAGAATATACAGGATTCCTGCAAAAATGGGCTTGAGGTTGAAGGAAAAGAGGAGATAAAGAAAATAGGATTTAGTGTGGATGCATGTTTGGAAAGTTTTCAAAAAGCTGTTTCAGTTAAATGTGATCTTCTTATAGTACATCACGGTATGTTCTGGGGTGATATTGAGTATGTGACGGATATAACTTATGAAAGAGTTAAACATCTTATAAAAAACGATATAGCTTTATATGCCGCGCATTTGCCTTTAGATATACACCCCGAAGTTGGAAACAATGTCCAATTGGCGAAGCTGCTCAATCTTGAGATCCAAAATACATTCTGCAAATACAGGAATATAGATGTCGGCATAATATGTAAAAATGATACCGATTTTAACGATCTTTTAAAGAGGATCCAAAAGCATTTTCCTGTAAAATATATGAAATTCAATAATGTTTCAAAGAAAGTAGGAATCATTACAGGTTCCGGGGGATTAGGGATAAAAGAGGCAGTAGATAAAAGATGCGATACGTTCATAACAGGTGAAATGAGATATATTGATTATCATCCAATCAAAGAGTACGAGATAAATGTTATTTACGGAGGTCATTACGCTACAGAGATTTGGGGATTGAAGGCTTTGATGGATCATATACAGAAGAAATTTAATATAGATTGTGAATTCCTGGATTTAAAGGAGATAGAATGGAAAACAGAGAAATAGCAAAAATATTCTATGAAATATCTGAAATATTAAGATTTCAAGGAGAGGATTTTAAGAGTAGAGCTTACTTTATGGCTGCAAGAAAACTTGAAAAAATTG
>QMUN01000197.1 GCA_003660605.1 Thermococci archaeon | reverse complement strand
CATCATCATAAAGTTGAAGCGTATCCAAATTTTCCGGCGTTATTTCCCATACATAATTGAACAGTGAGGTGTCTTTGTTCATGAATTCAGCATATGCTGTTTCATCAGGGCCTAAAACAGTATTGTCGTCATAATTCTGTATTGCTTTTATTATCTCTGGCGTTAGGTTTGGATAATCTGATAGGTCTTCTTTTGCAGGGGGCATTGTTGTTGGAGGAGCAGTGGTTGGAGACAGAGTCGTTTCTGGTGGTGTCTCAGGAGCCTCTGAGATACATAAAGAAAATATCATCAACAAGGATATCAATGCCCAGATTTTCATGAAAGATATTGAGATAGAGAAAATAAAAAGGTTACGTTATAAAATAAAGAATTACAACTATGAGAGGATGCTTGAATTACTCAATCACATATAAAAAAAGAAAAAAAGTTATTTAACTTCTTTATCACCGATCTTCAAGACTTCATCCAGAACATCGCATCCTTTTTCAATTTCTTCTTCATTCGTTGTACAGGGAGGTGCAACGATTATAGTGTTTATAACATGAATAATGTATACACCTTTCTTCATAGCTTCTCCCAGCATTTTATTTATTGTAGAGGCCTGGAACTTCTGATGCACCCTCGCAAAAGGTTCTTTGGTCTCTCTGTTCTTTACAGGTTCTACTCCCCAGAAAACACCTTTACCTCTCACATCTCCCACGCATTTATGATCTTCCTTCAGTTCCATCAGTCTTTTTCCAAGTATCTTCCCCATTTTTGCTGCATTTTCGATCACGTCATGCTTTTTATACGCGTTTATTGCTGCCACTCCTGCTGCGCAAGGTAATGGATGGGATACATACGTATGTCCATGACAGAAAAGATTCTCATCAAAATGGTCAGCAATCTTTTTACTTAAAACAGTTGCACCCAATGGAATATGCGCCCCAGTAATTCCCTTTGCCATAGTCATTATGTCTGGAACAACATCCCAGTGATTTATTGCAAACCATTTTCCAGTTCTTCCAAAGCCTGCCATGACCTCATCATCTATCATCAGAACTCCCCATTTGTCGCATATCTCTCTTAATCTTTTAAAGTACCCATCGGGAGGAACTATTATACCGTTAGATCCAACGATAGGCTCTGTAACAACTGCCGCTACTTTTCCCTGCGCTCCGCCTTCGTATTCTATCATGTAGTCAACATACTCTGCACATTGCAATCCACACTCTGGATATTTAAGACTAAATGGACATCTGTAACAGTAAGCATCTGGAGCAAATATGACCCCTGGCATCTGCATCGGCTCTGTGTACCATCTTCTCGGATCTCCTGTTATTGCCACCGCACCAAAAGTCCCGCCGTGATATGATCTGTATCTCGATATGATCTTGTGCCCCCCTGTATAGAATCTTGCTGCTTTCAACGCTGCTTCATTAGCCTCGCATCCGCTGCTCGAAAAGAATGTTTTTGACAAATCTCCAGGAGTTATCTCAGCAACAAGCTTTGAAAGTTCCGCCACAGGCTCAGTTCCAAATCCGGCATGTACATAACATAATTTTTCTGTCTGTTTTTTTATACCTTCTATAATATCGGGGTGGCTGTGTCCTAAGTTCGAACACATCAACTGCGATGAGAAATCCAGGTAGTCTTTGCCATCTGAATCAGTAAAATAACTTCCCTTTGCGCTGACAATTACCTTTGGGTTATATCCTCCCTGCGTAGACCAGCTTTTTATCATATACTTTTTCTGGTTTTCATTAATCTCACTCGGGCTCAACATAGTTTCACCTTCTTTTTTAAGTACGTACTTTGATATATAAATGTTTCGGTGGGAAGTAAATTTTCTTTGGAAAAGATGTAGAAATATAGGATATGATCTAAAAATTTAGATGAAAATTCAGACAGCTTACGAAAAAAGAAGAAACTAAACAAAAAGATAACCGTACTAACAAACTCAAATATCTTCCGAAAACTTTATAAAGAGTTTCGATAAATGTCCACTATGGGAAAAAAACTCGATGAACTCGACATAAAGATCCTGACAGAACTTCAGAAAGACGCTACAATCTCGTACAAAAACCTTTCCAAGAAGATAGGTGCTCCTGAATCCACTATCTATGATAGGACTAAAAGATTGAAAGATCTGGGGATTATAAAAGCAATTTTACCGCTGTTAGATTCACGCAAATGCGGCAAAGAGATTACAGCTTATGTCAGGGTATCAATAAAGAATATATCTGAGCTTGGAGATATAGCAAAAGAAATTGCAAAGATTGATGAGGTACTGGAAGTTCATGAAATCTCTGGAGAATGGGACATGCTGCTGAAGGTAAAAGTCGAGAATGTAAAAAAACTCAGAGATTTAGAGATAGAAAAGATAGGACGAATAGATGGAATTCATGGGCTTTACTCGCTGATAGCTATCAATACGGTGAAGGAAGATATAAGAATAAAATTAGATTAAAAAAAGAAAAAGACTAATATAGATCGTCTATGATATGCTCCAATCCTAGCTCTTTCAATTTCTCTTTGGAGGGTCTGCCATCTTTTTGCCATCCTCTCATTTCATAGTATTGATCCAATAATTTTTCTAATTCTTCAGGTTTTGCCTGTGCACCTTTTGATCCACCTGTTTTTATAGGTTCGTTCATGATTCTCCACGGCAGTGTATCGTCTTTTCTCGAGAATCCTTCTCGTATATTAAAGGCTCTCTCAACATTGTATATCCTTTCGCCTATTCTCGTAAGCTCGGGAAGATCTATACCAAATCCTGTAACTAAGTTCACCATCGCAACATGGTTTTTAGATAGGAACATGCCCATCACTTTCTCCATCAGATGACATATAATCAAAGAATCCCCTATAGTTGTCCAGTTTGATGAATCAACAGCTATCTTAGCTTTACCTTCCAATGTTCTCTTATCTTT
>QMUN01000196.1 GCA_003660605.1 Thermococci archaeon | reverse complement strand
GCCTTTATCATAGAAATAGCATTTTCCAGAGCTTCTTCAGATGCTTTTATCATATCATCTTTTTCTTTGTCTATCTTTACCGTAAAGGCTGTATCAGCTATGTATCCGTTTATATGTGCTCCCATATCTACCTTTACATAATCTCCATTATGAAGCACAGTTTCATCGTAAATAGGTGGCGAGTAGTGAGCTGCGATCTCGTTTATAGAGATATTACACGGAAAGGCCAGTTCTCCGCCCAGAGATTTTATTCTATTCTCCACAAACTCAGCAATATCCAAAACTTTTGTGCCTTCTTTCAATAATGGTTCAACTTCTTTCTTGACAACTTTCGTGATCTCTCCTGCTTTTCTATATTCATCATACATTCTATCCCCTGAATATTGGCCTCTTTGATAATTTTATTGGCAATGGAAGTTTTTTGAAAGGTTTTCCTTTTGTTCTTTCTTTAATTTCGCTGATAATATCCTCTAAACACATCTCTTTATTCCCTCCATTTCTTTTACGTACAGAAAAAGTCTTATTTTCTATTTCTTTATCACCTACTACAGCTATGTACGGTACCCATTCCTTCTCTGCAGCTCTAATTCTCTTTGCAAGCGTCTCATTTCTATCATCTATATCATATCTTACTCCTTCTATCTCAATTTTTTCCAAAAAACTCAGATGCTCTTTAGAAACAGGTATAAATCTTACCTGTGTTGGTGAGAGCCATAAAGGCAAAGATGGTTTTATCCCTTTTTGCGAGTCCTTGTAGGCTTTTTCCAGGAGAGCGTACATCATCCTCTCTATAGCTCCCGAAGGAGAAAGATGTAAGATCACTGGATGTTTCTCGTTTCCTTCTCTGTCTGTGTATCTTATGTCATATCTCTCTCCATTTTCTATATCTATCTGGTCCGTAGTCAGAGCTGAAGCTTTGTCCAGATTATCAACGTAGTTCCACTCATACTTGAATACAAAGTAAAATATTTTCTCGTCCCACATCTCTACTAACGCAGGTTTTCCCCATTTCTTTACCATCTCCACAAGAAAATCTTTACTTTCATTCCAGAAATCTTTTGTAACTCTAAGAGCAAGCTCTAAATCTTCAGGTATATCTAATCCTATACCCTCTTGGATTCTTCTTGCAAGATCAAACCTTATCATTATCTCTTTTTTTGCTTCTTCAACATCTGCAACGAAAGCATGACAATCGGGCATGGTAAAAGCCCTCAATCTTCTCAATCCCGATAGTTCTCCTCTCTGCTCAACTCTGAAGCTGTATTTCGTCATTTCGTAGAGTCTCAAAGGGAGATTTTTGTAACTTATTGTAGCATCGTGCAGCATTAAAAACTGTCCGAAACATGCTGCAAATCTGAGAAAAACCCTTTTGTTGGGCGTCTGGATAACGTACTGTCTTGCAGGAAACCTGTGAAGATACGATTTCAGCGAGGGGTGTTCAAAATCATACATTATCGGAGCTTCTATTTCCATTCCTCCATAATCTGCAACATTATCATTGACCCATTCCTCTAACAATCCCTTTATCAGTCTTCCTTTTGGATAATATCTCAAGTTTCCTGGATCACTTCCAGGTTCGTAATCGACTAACTCAAGTCTTTGCATTAAACCTACGTGAGGCGGCTCCCTTTCTGCAACTCTTCTCTTTTCTATTTCGTAATCCGCAAATTTTTTCAGGTTTTCGTATTTAGAAAAATCGTATTTTTCAACGGGAACTAAATCTCCATCTTCTGTCAGTATATACCATAAAGATTTTACTTTTTCTGCTTTTTTCAGTGCCTCGGATATCTCTTCCTCTCCCGTAATCTCACGGGAAAGCTCGGAGAGAGGGTGACCTTTGCACGATAGTTTAAATGCTTTGTAGTATCCAAAAGGTGATTTTTTTACGTTAAAATCCGACTTCAATTCGTTGTAAATAGCGTTTACTGTATTTTCAGCAAACTTTGGTGATGAGGGTGTGGATGAAAGATGAACATAAGGATATATCATAATATTTTTTGTGTTGACTAATTCAGCTGTTTTTTTTATCTCTTTGCATGTTTTTTCAACAATATTCTCCTTTTTTCCCTCGTCTTCTTTCTCGACAGAGGTAAAAACTACCAGGCATTCTTCCATTCTATCTTTTCTTTTATCTTCCCGGATTTCTTCAGCAAAATCCAGCTTTTTTTTCGCTTCATACTCAATATAGTCGCTGTGTATCAGCAATATTCTCACTTATATCACCTTTATAAGATATGAAATAAAAATTTAAATAGGTTTGTTTTTACAGAAATTTCTTCTCATCACGATGTGGAGCATCCGCATTTTTCAGGGGAAAGGATCTCTATCATGAGTTCAATGGCCTCTCTGAGTGTTTTGCATCTCTTTATTGACCATCTGTAAGATCCGATATAATTTCCTTCAGAATAAGTTTCAAACGCATCATCACAGCATTGTTTTGCGTACTCAATAAGTTCCAGGGCTTGTTTGTACCTCAGATCGTTTTTCAATCCTCTTTTTTCAATTTCATTTTTGAGAGCCTCTATAAGATCGTACGGCTCGCAGCATCTGTCTATATCTTCCGAAAATTCTATATTCATCTCTCTTGCTTTTCTAAAGAGATCGTCCATATCACATAATTCACATCTGTAAAGACCATTGTAAGACAGTACTTTCCATATATGAGGTGGAACAATAGCTGTTACTGATGCATCATCGTCATCGTAAACGGGATACCCGTTGGGAGGTGTACCCTTAGCCGTAACAACATTTACCGATCTTGTCTCCTCACCGTTGAATATGGCTTTAAATTCGAGTTTCGTTGATTCCCCCATGTCTAAATGTCCAATATTGTTCCATATAATTGTGGTAGTGTCATCTGGATTAATTGTAACGCTGTCAGGTACTGGATCTGCTTCGTCGGCGTAAGTAAGACCTATTGG
>QMUN01000195.1 GCA_003660605.1 Thermococci archaeon | reverse complement strand
TTTGAGTACCGAGATCAGTTTCTGCTGCATACATAGACGCCCAGTCCATAGTACCTGACATGGGCGACTCGCCAGTGGGTGAATATTGTAGATACCAATGATTTGCTGTAAGCACAAGCTGATACTTATCCCAATCGGCGCAATCAGGATCATACCATGTTCCCCAAGGTCCTCCTCCTGTAGGATAAGCATCATGTGAACTACCCGGGTAATATCCAATTATGTAAGTATCTGTACCATGTGGCCCATTCCATGGACCCGTGCCATAGTAACCCTGACAATAGGCTTCACCTCCATTCATAGCATAGACATCGAAACCACTTTCATTATCACCGATACCTAAAGCAGCTTCATCAACCATAGGTATAGTACCTGTATAGATACCATTACCCATATAGGCCAGTGTCCCTTGGAAAATCATTGTAGATGAAGTTACTGTATTGTTTCTTGCACTCACTGAATTTATCGCAATCAAAGACACCAAAAACATTGCCGCTATTACTAAACTTTTAATTTTTTTCATATTGTCACCTTTATTTTATAAACTTACATCTTTTCTTTATCTTATTTATTTATAAATCTTTCGTTAATTCTCTAGAAATTAATATGTAAAATTTATAATAAAGAATAAAAAAGTTTATAATATCGTATCCAAGTACAGAAGCAGAAGCCCTATTATGGATGTAATAGTTACGGGCACCCAGAGCATGTATGCAACCTGGTCTATCTTCAATCTCGCAAACGATGTTCTTGCTATAGTTACAGAAACTAATATCACTGTGAAAGTTTTGATCAAAAAGAATGCGAAGTCTATTACATAGTTTATGTACAGCGATAAATCAAAGTAATGGGAGATACCGTATGGAAAGAAGAGAGCGACAACTATGGAAGCCATTACTATTGTCTTGACTGCGTCTGACATATAAAACATGGCAAGATTTTTCCCGGAGTACTCTACGAGTAATCCCCCCGCTATCTCAGTCTCCGCTTCAGGTACGTCAAACGGAATTTTAGAAAGCTCCATGGGTGTAACTATCAATAGAACTGCAAGGAGTATTACCAATCCTATCAATCCAAAAACTCCTACTTTATCCCATAAGGGATTACTCGATATAAACTGGAGGGTGAATACATTTGACACTGTGTAAATCTTGCTCAATCTCCAGACCATTGCAATTATCGTTACAGCTAACGGGAATTCGTAGCTGATCATCATTACCATCTCCCTTTGAGCACCAACGGTAGCGTAAGGAGATGAAGAAGCAAATCCGCCGAGTATCAAGCATATAGCAGGAAGCATCAAAAGATAAAGTATCAGAATTAGATCCCCTTTAGTTGAGAGTATCGGATCAAATCCCAGTGGTATGTACAGCAAAATACTTATGACAGAAACCAGGGAAAGTATGGGCATAAGATTAAATACCCAGTCCACAGCATTTTCAGGTACTAGGTTCTCCTTTAAAAGCAATTTTCTTACGTCTTTAAAGGGCTGTGTTATCGGAGGTCCAACTCTCATCTGCATGTGTGCATGAAGTTTTCTGTCAATACCTTTATAGATAAGTCCAAAAACTATTCCTATGAACGCCATAACGCAAGATCCTATTATAGATTTCAAAATTAAAATCATTTAAAGCCCTCCTGCTAAAATTAATACGATAGCTAAAACAACGACAAACCAACTTACATAATCGTTTACATTTCCTGTATGCCCTCCTTCTAAGGGATTGTAATAAGATTTCAATGCCTCTGTAAATCCCCAGTACATGTTGCTTGCTCTTACATGAGTCTCTTCCTTGATCATTTCATTACCAGAGAGGAAAGGTTTTCCTTTATCTCCTGAGGATTTTACAGTTTTTCCTCCAAATGAATAAATAAAATATGCTATAAGGAAGAGTACTGTAACTCCAAGTAGCCAGTACAAAGCACTCCATAGTCCATAACCCGTTTCTAATGTTCCTATCATTTTATGCACCTCCTAAGATCGCTGCGATATAATCCATCTGATTTATCAACGCGTTCACCGCAGGTGATACTATTTTATCTACTACAACATCGGGGAAAAGTCCAAACGCGATTACAATGATCGATAACACAAGCATTGCAAGAATCATTGATTTTGGTTCCTTCTTCACATTCATAAGTTTTGGTCCGAGAAAGGCACTCTGGAATATCTTTACAAATATTGCAAGGGTCAGTATACTTACTAGTATTGCTATCACAGAAAGTATAGGATTGAATTTGTATACAGACTCGTATATTATAAGTTTTGAGGCAAATCCATTGAAAGGTGGCAACCCTGCAATAGCTCCAGCACCGATAATGAAAAATACTGATGTAAACTTCATATCATGCGCCAAACCTGACATCTCATTCAAGTTTCTCTTCCCTGTACAGTAAATTATAGCACCTGCTGTAAGGAACAAGAGCCCTTTATACATTGCATCATTTATTATATGGAAGATGCTTCCTTCCATCGCTTTAATACCATACTCTTGGAGTGCAGGAGTACTGAGTGTTGCCAATCCCACCCCTACGCCAAGAAGCATGTATCCTATCTGAGAAACGGCTCCATATGCTATGAGTCTCTTGAGTTTGCTCTGAATTAAAGCCATTGTGACGCCGATAAACATAGAGAGTACTCCAAGGATCACTATTACCCATCCTACTGTCTGTGTGGAGATATTCACTCCATAGAGAGTAAAGAGAACTCTAAAGAGCCCATAGAGACTTGCTTGGGTATTTACGACCAATATTAAACTTATAGGTGCTGGTGCTTCAGCATATGCATCAGGTACCCACATGTGCATTGGTACAGCTCCTGCCTTCATTGCTAATCCTGCGACAAGAAGTCCTAATGCGATTTTATCCAGCATTGTATACTGGATTCTAGAAGCTAATGTAGCTATGTTAAGAGCATCATACTGTCC
>QMUN01000194.1 GCA_003660605.1 Thermococci archaeon | reverse complement strand
CCCTTTTTTTCGTTCAAAAGAGTGTACGTTTCACCGATCACCAGCTTTGGAAGAAACTTTACAAGCTCCTTTGGAACTGAAGATGCAGATTTTGAGATTATCTCAGTGGCTAACTTTTGTTTCTCTTCAAAGCTGAGGTCAGAAAGAGTCCTCCATTCATCGTTTTCTTTTAGAGGAATATCAAGCCTTTGAAGTAAAGCTATTGAAGAAGACTCGTTACCTGTAATGCCCGGTACAAAAGGGTCTGAAAAATACTGCAGCGCTTTGTATACGGGTCTAGTCTCCCTTCCGTACAAAAGTAAGTTCGTATCTACCTTCAATCTCTTTTTTTTAATACCTTCTTCTAAAATTACTCTATTCAGTCCTTCCAATCTTCCCCAGTAGTTCTGCATGTCGCCTACAGCTCCTACAATAGCAAGATCTACAAGATCATAGTTTCCAAAATTTCGTGAAAATAAATAGCTCAATCCGGCTCCACTTATCTCTTTCCCGCCGTCAATACCAAAAAGATTGGGATTTATATGATATAGACATTTTCCTTGCGGAATATGATGATCTATGATTATGTAGTCCTTTTTCACTGCCCCCTTTAGACGGGGAAGCTGTCCTGATCCCAAATCTGTAAAAATAGTTAATTCTGAACTATCTACAGCATCTAAAATCTTGTTCAGCTTTACAATACTAACTTCATGCTCTATGCCCTCTCTACCCAGTGTTTTCGAGATAATTCCTGCAGAGCTTATTCCATCTGCATCTAAATGTGATATTATTTTTATTTTATCATTTTTATGTTTTTTCAATAACTCTATCGCTTTGGATATCTCTTTTATTAAACTCATGCTCTGATCACCGTTTTTGCCGCCTTTCTCAGTCTGTTCATAACTGCTAAACCTAATCCCCTTGTAGAAAATCCCTCGGATACGATCAGGTCTACTCCTTCATTATCAAAATCGCGCAAGATCCTGAAAAGATTTACTGCTACAGTTCTAATATCTTTTCTGCTTCCTATTATCCTGACGTTATTTCCATAAAATTCTTTTGTCTCTTCAGTTGCGATTATCCCTATCTTTTTTCCTCTATTTTCTTCACAGATCTCTTGGATTTTTTTTATTATGTTATCTATCTCTCCTTCCACGAGAATTAAATCAGCCTTCGGAGCATAATGTCTGTACTTCATTCCAGGGGATTCTGGTTTTTTATCAAATTTGATCATCGCTTCTGCAGAAGGATGTAGCTTTATATCTATAAAATCTCTCAGCATCTCATACGTGACCCCTCCGGGTCTCAGAAGAAGGGGGGGATGTACAGTGAGATCTATAACAGTGGATTCCACACCTATATTCGTCTTACCTCCATCAATTATACACTCTATCTTCTTATATAGATCATGGATCACATGATCTGCTGTAGTGGGTGATGGTTTTCCAGAGAGATTTGCAGAGGGTGCAGCTATTGGACACTGTGAGTATTTTATTAAATTTAGAGCTATTTTGTTCTTCGGCATCCTTATTGCAGTAGTTTTTAAACCTGCAGTTACGACATCAGGTACGATCTTCCTTTTTTTAAATATCATTGTCAGAGGACCTGGCCAGAAAGCCTCTGCCAGTATAATGGCTTCTTCCGGGACCTTTTCAGCTAATTTGTAGATCCATTCTTTGTCTGCTATATGGTTTATTAAAGGATTATCGGCAGGTCTGTTTTTTACCTTAAATATCTTGAAAACAGCTTCACTATTTAACGTATTAGCTCCGAGACCATAAACTGTTTCGGTGGGAAACGCCACCAATCCCCCCCTTTTGATAATGTTTGCAGCTATCTTAATTTTTTTTATATCTGGATTTATCTGATCTATTTTTATGATGCGAGTCTCCATAAAGAATATCTTCAATGGAGATAAAAAAGGTTTGTTATTTTATAAGATTTATTTACAGAAACCTTTTTAAAGAATAATTTTCATTTAAAGTAGTGATTTTATGAAATGGAAAAAAATTATTGTTTTAAGTCTTTTAAGCCTTATATTCACTGGATGTATAAGTTTTGGGCCTCAGAAATTTGAAATGAAATTGAGTAGAACTTATGGAGAAGAAAAGAACAATTTGGCTTATTCTTTCCAAACAGTCCCTGATGGTTATATCCTAGCAGGTACTTCTTTCAATGAGAGTTACGATATTTTACTGATCAGGATAGATAGAGATGGGAAAGAGATATGGAGAAAAACATTTGGAACTCCTGAAAATGATCTGGCTTTTTCTATTCATATAACTGATGAAGGATATATGATATTTGGAATCACTGGTTTAAATACAAAAAATTATAGCATCTGGATAATCAAGACAGATGGGAACGGCGAGAAGCTCTGGGATAAAACTCTTGAGGTTGAAGAAAATTTTAACATAGGCTCCATCCAGCAAATTTCCGATGGATATATTATAGTTGGACCAGTTCAGTCTTCTCGTGGAGATGAGAGTGATACAATGATCCTGAAATTGGATAAAGATGGAAATGAAGTCTATAAAAAAATATTAAATATCGATGGATACGATATGGGAAAATTGATAAAAGAAACTTCTGATGGATACATAATTGCAGGCAGTATTTTTACCGATACAGATCGTAGTGGATTGTTGATCAAAATAAACAGAGATGGAGATGTAGAGTGGAGTAAAATATACAATTATTCCGATAGGGATTGGCTGCAAGATGTCCAAACAGTTTCAGATGGGTACATTCTATTGGGATATACATCTAAAAAAGAAGAGGAATATCTGGATTATGGCGGAGATTATATGTTGATAAAAATTGACAAAAATGGAGAGGAAATATGGATGCAAACTTATGGACATAATATTTCCGAAGCTCCAACAAAACATATTGAGAATTACATGGAAGATTATGCTTTTTCAGTTTTAGAGATGCATAATGGATATGTAATAGCT
>QMUN01000193.1 GCA_003660605.1 Thermococci archaeon | reverse complement strand
AGGACTGAAAGAGAAAAATGCTTTGGATGCTGTGGAAAAAGCTATAAATACGATGGAAAACGATCCTACATTTGATGCAGGGTATGGATCTTTTCTCAATGCCAATGGTGAGATAGAGTTGGATGCTATAATTGCGGAAAACTCCAATTTTGGTGCCGTGGCAGGAGTAAGTAAAGTAAGGAATCCAATTTCGTTGGCAAAGAAAATTTTGAGGGATAACGAAGTAAATTTTATTATATGTAGAGGAGCTGAAGACTATGCTGAAAAAAATGGTGTTCCCCTCTGTGATCCGAAAGAACTTATTATGGAGAGGGAATTAAAGAGATGGAGAAGAATAAAAAAAGAAAATAAAAAACCTGAAGATTTTTTTCACAGTACAGTTGGAGCAGTTGCCTTAGATGAAAATGGAAACATTGCAGCGGGTACCTCTACTGGCGGAACGCCGAATAAGATACCGGGAAGAGTGGGTGACTCGCCACTGTTCGGCGCTGGATGTTATGCGAATTCTTCCGTTGGTATCTCAGCTACAGGGTATGGTGAATGTATTATGAGGGTACTTCTCTCCAGAACTGTAGCAGAGTTATACAAAAAAATGGAGCTTGAACAGGCATGTAAGGAGGCACTTACTGTACTGAAAAATATAGGAGGATACGGTGGTGTTATCTCCATTGATGTCAAAGGGAATTTCGGATACAGTTTTAATACTCCAAGAATGGCTTACGCTTTTAATGAAGGCAATAAAATAAACTCTTTTATTTAGAATTATGGATATCTATACTGTAGAAAATGAGCCTTGTTTGATAATAGAAAACGAAAAAAAGATAATGGTAGTTGCCGATCTGCATTTAGGTATAGAGTATGAGCTGTATACAAAGGGGGTAAAACTCGGAAGCATAACAAGAAAAATAAAAAAATCCCTTGAGAAAATTATAGAGAAAAAGGAGATAGATGAGATAATATTCCTGGGAGATCTGAAACATAATATTCCTCTAATCTCGTTCAGGGAAGAGAGGGACGTGCCTCATTTTCTAGATCTTCCCGTTCCTTTTAGGATCATAAAAGGAAACCATGATGGCAATATTGAAAGACTCACAGATGAAAAGATATACAATAAAATTTTTGTGGATAACATACTTCTAACACATGGGCACTTAAAAATAAAGGAAAGGCCAGAGTATATCATTGTAGGACATTCTCATCCTGCTGTTACTTTTAAAGATGACATAGGCAAGGTCACAAAGGAAAAATGTTTTCTATTCGGGTCTTTAAAAAATGAGAAAACTAAAATAATAGTACTTCCTGCCTTTTCTCCTTTGATAACTGGAATATCCATAAACAAGGAAAAAATCCCAGGCTATTTCTTTAAAAACAATCTTATAGAGATGAAAAATTTGAAAATATATCTTCTGGATCATACGTATCTTGGAAAGTTCAAGGATCTTGTATAGAAAGTTTTATATTTTCATAGATTTCTTTCCTGTTATGGTTTTCATCCCTCTCTCAGATAATATCCCTGGTAAGAGAACGCCTTACGTAGTTTATGCTCTCATCTTAGTTAATGTACTCGTTTTCATATACGAGTTTTATCTGGATTTATTTCATCCTGCCAAATTTAATCAGTTTGTGAATACGTATGCCTTAATTCCAAGAGACATAGCACATTTTGAGAATATGGAGACTTTGGTTACCTCCATGTTCCTTCACGGTGGATTTATGCACATCTTTGGAAATATGCTTTTTTTGTTCATTTTTGGCAACAATGTTGAGGATTCCATGGGGCATCTTAGGTTTTTTTCTTTTTATATGCTCTGCGGATTTGCGGCTTCGTTCCTTCAGGTACTGGTAGGTCCTAGTGTGGCAATACCGAATCTTGGGGCATCTGGAGCTATTGCAGGTGTTCTTGGAGCTTACATGATTACATATCCAAGAGCAAAGGTGAATACACTCATTTTTCTCGGATTTTTTGTCATGATACGAAGAGTTTCAGCTCTCTTCTTTTTGGGCATATGGTTTATCTTGCAGTTGTTTTCAGGTGTTGGATCGATAGCGAATACCTCTGGCGGTATCGCGTATTTCGCACATATAGGAGGATTTTTAGCTGGAATTGCCCTCTGTTTCGTTTTCAGGAAAGAAGTTAGAGAAAGAGATGAGTGGGATGAACTGATATATAGAGGGTATGGGTGAGAGTTTGAAATCTCTGTTTATTTTTCTTATTCTTCTTGTCTTTGTTTATCCATACGCAGACATAGAGATAACAGAGTGGTACAGAAATGCTGACGCTGCCTTAAGCATCACATTTGATGACTGCGATGAGAGTCAGTACCTTATAGCATATCCAATAATGGAGAAATATAATATTAGAGGAAGTTTTGGAGTAGTTATATCGTGGGTAGGAAAAACGATAGAACAGCCAGAAGGTATATTTATAAAAAAGATGACGTGGGAGGAGATAAGAGATCTTGGTGATAACGAGATATCATCTCATTCATGTACTCATAAGCTTTTGACAGAAATAAATAAAGAAGATCTTCTTTTTGAGATTCAGGAATCCAAAAGAATTATAGAAGAAGAAACAGGAAAAAAATGCATAACAATGCATTACCCTTACTCAAAAACAGATGAATATATAAAAGAAACCTTAGAGGAGTCAGGATACCTCTGTGCAAGAACTCTTGAAAGTAAAATAAACAAAAATCCAGATCTTTATGAGATCTCATCTTACGCGATCTTTGATGATAATCATCCTTCTCTTGAAGAATTGAAAAATCTTCTTGAAGAATGTAAAAAAGAAAGAGGCTGGGTTGTGATCATGTATCACCATATAGATGAAAACCCTGAGAACTATACTACAGGATCGTATCTGCCTCTGTGTATTACTCCAGAAACTTTTGATGCCCAGATGAAACTATTTTCATCAGAAAATCTATGGATTGCTTCGTT
>QMUN01000192.1 GCA_003660605.1 Thermococci archaeon | reverse complement strand
TATGATAATATCAGTGATGAGGATATGACCAAATTCTATAACTTTGTTAAAAAAAACAGAAAAAAAATAGAAGAGTCATGTAATTTTGACAGACATTCTTCTTTATCAAAAATAATTCTATCATCTCCGGATATATGGCCTCTTTTTTTAAAGTATCTGGTGAGAGAACTTGTCTCATAGATCAATCATTTTTTATCTTAAAAGTTTTTCTTCTTTTGAATTCCTCCTGTTTCCCCCTGTTCCATTGTCTCACAGGTCTTAGATAACCCACGACACGTGAATAAACTTCACACTGAGAGCCACAATGGGGACAAGTATGATGTTCTCCCTCCAAGTATCCATGAGTGGGACAGATGCTGAATGTGGGGGTAATTGTAAAGTAGGGTAAATGATAGTTTTCGCAAATTCGTTGAACTAATTTCTTCACCACATTTGAATTCGTTATTCTTTCGCCAACAAAAATATGTAAGACTGTTCCTCCTGTATATTTTGTCTGGAGCTCATCCTGGAGATCGAGAGCTTCGAATATATCATCTGTGTAGTCTACAGGTAATTGCGTAGAATTGGTATAGTAAGGTTCTGCTCCTCTTTCCTCAATATCCTTGATATTTGCTACAATAATCTTGGGATACCTTTCTCTATCTATTTTCGCCAATCGGTAAGAACTTCCCTCTGCAGGTGTAGCTTCCAGATTATAAATATTTCCCGTTTCTTCTTGAAAATCTGCTAATCTCTTTCTCATATAATTCATAACTTTTAAAGCAAATTTTCTTCCCTCTTTAGTTCCTATATCTGTGTTTATCAGATTAAGGAGACATTCGTTCATTCCAATTATCCCTATTGTTGAAAAATGATTCTTCCAATAGGATCCAAATCCTTTCTTGATCTCTTCTAAGTAAACTGCGGAGTATGGGTAAAGACCTTTTTCTGTGAGGTTTTCCACTACATTTCTTTTTATCTCCAATGAGTTTTTGGCAAGAATCATTAGCTCATTTAACCTATCAAAAAACTCTTCCTCATTTTTAGATAAATACCCTAATCTAGGCATATTTATTGTTACCACTCCTATACTTCCTGTCAGAGGATTTGCTCCAAATAATCCGCCCCCTCTCCTTTTCAATTCTCTTTTATCAAGTCTAAGTCGACAACACATACTTGTTACGTCCTCTGGTTTCATATCTGAGTTTACAAAATTGGAGAAGTAGGGGATGCCATATTTGGCACTCATTTCCCAGAAAAAATTGTAATTCTTGTTGTTCCAGTCGAAATCTTTAGTTATATTTAACGTAGGGATTGGAAATGTAAAGGGCCTCTCTTTTCTATCACCCTCCATCATTATTTCTCCAAATGCCCGAACAAACATATTTATCTCATTCTGAAATTCGCTGTAGGTTTTTTCTTGAGCTTTGCCTCCGATAATTATACTATTATCCTTCATGAATCTCGGAATTTTGAGATCGAGGGTAAAATTGGCAAACGGAGACTGAAAACCGACCCTTGTAGGGACGTTTAAATTAAAGATAAATTCCTGCATGGCCTGTTTCACATCTTTATAACTCAATCCGTCATAGGCAATGAATGGCGCTAAATATGTGTCCACATTACTGAATGCCTGCGCACCTGCAGTTTCTCCCTGTAACGTATAGATAAAGTTTACTATCTGCCCCAACGCTGATCTGAAGTGATTAGCTGGTCTGGACTCTACCTTACCAGAAACACCTACGATTCCTTTGAGAAGAAGACCTCTTAGATCCCAGCCCACACAGTAAGCACCAAGTATCCCTAAATCATGGATATGTAACTCCCCACCATAGTGAGCATTTTTTATCTCCCGGGGATATATCCTGTCCAGCCAGTAATGAGAAACAACTTTGGAAGAGAGAAAGTAATTTAGTCCCTGAAGGGAATATGTCATATTACTGTTTTCGTTGACTCTCCAATCTTCTTTATTTAGATAACTTTCTATGGTAGAGATGTCCCGGATAATCTCTTTCATTTCTCGTATCTTTTTATGCTGTTCTCTGTAGAGAATGTACGCTTTCGCTGTTCTGTAAAAACCATGCTCCATCAATGTTGTTTCTACAACATCTTGTACCTCTTCTACAGAAGGGATCTTTTTGGTTTTTTCTATCTTTGAGACTACATCTTCAGACAGTTTTTCGGCATCCTCTTTTCTTCCCTCCCCCGTCGCTACAAATGCTCTAAAAATTGCATTAACGATCTTTTTCCTATTGAGTTTCACTATTCTTCCGTCTCTTTTTCTTATTTCTTCTATCATGATATTTCTCTTCATTATATATAGATTAAACTATTTAAAAGTTTCCTGTATATAAGGCTTATCGAATCGTTTTTCAAATGCTTTGTTCTTTTTCAACTGCTTATTCCAGTAAATATGTGCCATTCCAGTTAACATTGCGAATCTAAAAAACAATCTGCTCAGTAGGGATAAATGTTCAGGTTTAGCAAGTTTTTTAAGCAATTCTTCATTAAATCTTCCTGAGTTTCCATAAATTCTTCCTATTTCGTAAAAACTATTAAAAATTTTTCTGGTCATAAACTGCGGCATCATTCTGGTACCTTCAATACCTCCCTTTACAGCACAGCCTGTATAATGGCAGTTCAGTCTTTTTGCAAGTTTCTTAAGATATCTTTCCACAAACCTGCTTTGATAAGCTTCCGGAAATCCGCCCTGCACTATAAATCCAATACTCGGATTGTCCTGCTTTCCGCATAAAGATTTAAGACTATCAATAAAGGTCTTTACTATTCCTGGCATACAATCGGTATAAAGAGGAAACGCCAGTATTACATTACTGGCATTCTTAAACATTTTAACAAGTTTCTCAATTTCTTTGTCAGCTATATATTCAAGTTCATAACTATTTGCTTCTGTTTCCATAAAACCTTTTAAAAAGTGTTCCAAGAGAATAGCTGTATTACTTTCCTTTCCCCTCGG
>QMUN01000191.1 GCA_003660605.1 Thermococci archaeon | reverse complement strand
GAGATGGAAGCTTTCTGCGAGGAAGATTATCATACAATATCGATAGATGAAATAGCTGAATACACAATAACATTGAGAAACAAAGGGGACGAGGACACGGCAACAATAAGTTATAAAAGGCCCCCAGGATGGTATGGTGATATTTCTGAAAGAAAAGTAACCCTCAAAAAATATGAAACGAAGAATATAATTGTAGAGGTATTCCCTTCGGGGTCATGCAAATGTGGAGTATACGAAACACATGTGAAGATAGAGTCGCAGGGAGGGGAAATAGATCTGACATTGAAAACTGAGGTATTCTTTTTGGGGGATGTATCCATAAAAATTTTTAATTATACTGTAGAGAATGGAAATGTCGATTTTTATGTTTTGCTGGATAATACGGGAGATAAAAAAGATGTAGAAGTTATTTTCCGTGTAGATGATACAGAGAAAGAGAGACAGAAACTCAGTATAGAGGGATTAAAAGAAGCTGTTTTCTCATGGAGTTTGGAAAGTGGCGAGCATAAAATATCCTTTGAATGCGTCTCGGATGATGAAAATCAGAAGAATAACAAGCTTACCAAAACAATTAATTTTGGAGAATATGGTGAGAGCAAATCCCAGCCCGAGATGTATATGGAAAGCGCCACTACACTGATGAACGAAGGCAAATATTTCGAAGCATACTATTATTACTGCTCTCTGGACGATGAAGAGGGAAAGGACAGATGCGAAAAGTATATAATTGCTGACAGATATGAACAGGACGGAGAAAGGCTCCTGAAAAATGGTAAATATACTGAAGCCTGCTCTTTCCTGAGTGAAGCCTTAAATTACTACAAAAATCTTGGAGATTCAAAAAAAGTTTCAGAAATAGAAGAAGTTTTAAAATCATTTTCAGACAAACTGCATCCTGGAACTTCGTTGCCTGAAACTGTAATTAAAGAAAATACCACAATGGTAACATCTTTAGTAGCTGGTCTGGCACTTCTTTTGCTTGTTAACATAATCCTGATTTTAGAGCTTTCTAAAAAGAAAAGAGCAAAAGACACCGAAGAAAAGTATAAAAGAATAAAGAGAAAGTATGGTTTATGATAGGCAAAGTAATTTCAGCAGAGAGCGACAGGATAACTGCCAGGATACTTCTGGATGATATAGAAAATATAAACATGGGGGATTTACTAATAATAGAGTCAAGATTCAAGTATCTTGCAAGAGTTTCTTCTATTTTTTCCAAAAACATAGGTGAGCCGAATCTGCCTGACAAAATAGCTGTTCTCACAGATAGAATAGATGACATGGAAAGCCTTTTCGGAACTCAGTTTTATTACGCAGCAGAATGCGGCATACTGGGAGTTTTAGATTCCGGGATAAAACCTGCCAAAACTATACCAAAGTTCTTGTCGAAGATCAGGAAAGCTGAATCAAAAGACCTAGAGTTTCTTTTGAAAGAAGGAAAGAATTACATAAAAATAGGAAGACTGAGAAACATGGATCTTCCTATAAAGATAGATATAGAGTCTTTTATCACAAAACATGCAGGAGTTTTTGGGAAAACGGGAAGTGGAAAATCAAACACAGTTAAAGTTATTATAAAGGAAATGATAAAGCATAATATACCATGTCTAGTTTTTGATATCCACGGAGAATACGGATATAAGAGAGGATTGGGGGGGATGGAGAATGTTATAGTAGTTGGACTTCCTGGAGGTGAATGTGATGTTTCTCTCACCGTCCCACTCCAGATGATAAAGCCAGGCGATCTAAGAGTAATGACTACACTCACAGAAGCCCAGGAAGATGCCGTAGCTCTTATACATAAAAGGTACGGAGGAAAATGGCTGGAGTATATATCACAAACTGATACAGAAAATATAGTATCAGAGTTTGAAAATAAGATACAGATGACTACAGTTTTAGCATTGCAGAGAAAAATTGGGAGGATAGTAGATTATAATTTTGTCGGTAGAGATTTTAATTCTTTAAATTATATTCGAGATAAAATAAGGCAAGACAAGGTGATCATAATAGATTTTGGAGATTATGAACATGATGATTGGGCTATAAAATTAATTACATCTGTAATATCGAGATTTTTACTCAATAAATATAAAAAATATAAAAAAGAGGGACACAAAACCAAAGAAACACTTTTGGTTCTTGAAGAAGCACATAAACTTCTGAACGTGGACACAGCTAAAAAAACTGTATTTTCTGATATAGTAAGAGAAGGAAGAAAGTTCAATTTGGGACTCTGCATAGTGGATCAGATGCCTCATAAGATATTCGAAGAGGTTTTGGCACAATTGAATACTGTAATAATCATGCTTCTGACAAATATAAAGGATAGAGAGCATCTTGTTCTCTCTTCTGAGAATGATCTTTCTGATTTTAAGAAGGAGATGAAGAGACTTGACATTGGCGAAGCTATAATAACAGGGATATCTGTCCCGTTTCCTATCCCGGCAAAGATCGATCTTTTTTCTTTATCGAGATCAAAAAAAGAAAATTTCGATCAGTTTGAGTTCAATGAACTCGACATTTAATCTCAAATCTATACACCGACCCTAAAAACGCCTACTATAAAAAAATATATCTACTTTTAAACCAAAATGACCGAAAGCTTTAAATACTAATAAGAAAAAAGACTCTGACAACAAAACTTTATGAGGTGATAAAATGATAGCAAAAGCGTCGGTAGATAAGTTAATAAGAAAAGCTGGAGCCGAGAGAGTAAGCGAAGATGCATCTAAGGCTCTTGCCAAGATATTGGAAGAAGAAGCTATTGATGTTGCCAGAGAAGCAGTTGCTCTTGCAGAGCATGCTGGCAGAAAAACAGTTAAAAAGGAAGACGTTGAATTAGCTGTTAAAAGGATGTAAGTTTACCTAAATAATTTTCTTTTTTATTTTTTTGTGATTTTATGAAACTGGGAATGATTGGTTATATTTTAAAATACCATCTGATCATCTTGAGAG
>QMUN01000190.1 GCA_003660605.1 Thermococci archaeon | reverse complement strand
TTTCAGCCTTTCCTGTTCTAGCATATTATAAAAATCAGTATTCCCACCAATGTTTAACTGATAACTCTTCTCAATTTTCACTCCTCTGTCTAAAAGCAACTGAGCAAGAACTCTGTGAATTATAGTAGCTCCAACCTGGCTTTTTATATCATCCCCCGCGCACGGCAGTCCTGCATCTTCAAATTTTTTCGGCCAGTCGTCTCCAGAAACAATGAATGCTGGCATTGCATTTATGAAGGCCACTCCTGCCTTTAAGCACTGTTCAGCATAGTATCTGGACGCTTTTTCACTCCCCACTGGCATATAGTTTATGAGTATATCCGCATTACTCTCCTCCAAAACCTCTGCTACATTAACTGGTTTCTGGTTTCTATCTACGGGTATCTTTTCACTTAGATATTTACCAATGCCGTCCAGAACCTCTCCTTTTTGAACTATAACATCACTTTTTGGCGGGTCTGAAAATTTTATTGTACAGTTTTCGCCTGAGAATATTGCTTCTCCTAAGGGCCTACCTACCTTCCTTGAATCTACATCGAAGGCAGCTACGGGAACTATATCTCTTATCCTATAACTCCCAAAGACGTTGTGCATTAATCCTGGGACTAATTCATCCTTTTCATCCACGTTTTTATAGTACTCCAGACCTTGGATCAGTGATGATGCACAGTTTCCTATTCCTGCTATAGCTAGTCTTATCTTGCTCATGAAAATCACCTTTCTAATTATCTACCATAGACTTTAAATATTTTATGTTTATGAAACATTTAAATTCTATAAAGTTAAATTATAATTGGTGATAAAATGCCTCTTGAGAGATTGAAAAGAAAAATGACAAAGGAAGTTATGTGGATCTATGTATTGAAACTCCTTAAAGATAGGCCTATGTATGCTTATGAACTCAAAAATGGGATCAAAGAGCGATTTAATTGGGCTCCAGCTACTATAACGTCTTACGTAGTTTTATACAGGCTTCAAAGTGAAGGATATGTTACTACTAAATGGGGAGATGAAAGTACCAATCCGAGAAGAAAATACTATTACATAACAGAAAAAGGAGAGAAACTTTTGAAAGATGGGGAAGAATTCCTTAAAGAGGTAATTAAAGTGCTTTTTGAATCTTAAATCTTCAATACTTCAAATTCCTCTATCACATCCAGATCTTTCAGATGTTTCTTAATATCCTCTACTGTCAGCTTGCTTTTTGATATATCCACAAGTCTAACATTTGTATATTTAACATCATCTATCTTTTCTCCTTCTTCATAAAGTATGTTTATAATATTTTCTCCAAGAAAAAGGTCTACTTTAGCACTAGCGCCTGGTATATTCTTTAATATTAAATTAATTTCCACTAAATCACTCCCCTTTGCTGCCAGGGGAGATATTACAGCTTCTTTCTCATCCGGATCTGTTTCTATCAGAATATACTCACATTTTTCCAGCTCTAAGGCTTCAAAGACATCCTCCGGGAACTCGATCTTATTTTCCTTTAACCTCACTATACTGTATTTCTTCATTGTGGTCACCGTTGTTCTAAGACGAAGAGAAGATAATATCTCTACAAATTTAAAGGTTTCGGTTGAGATGCTATCCAAACATATAAAAATTTAAGATACAGGATATAGGTATGAATAAGAATCCGATTATTTTTAAGAAAGTCTTGGTGTTATCTTTTATATTGCTTGTTTTTCTTTCTGGGTGCATATCCCAAACACCTCAGACAACACCTTCCTCTACCACCTCAGCACCTACTACATCATTTGCACAGTTCGAGATCACTGATTTACGAGTGGCTCCCGAGAATCCTAAGATAGGAGATACATTGACTATTCTTGTAGATGTTCAGAATAGAGGAGACTCTTCAGGAAGTTACAAAGTTATAGTGAGTATCGGGATGGAATTAAAGAGTAAAGATATAGAATTGGAAGCAAGAAGTTGCAAAACAGTTGAATTCCAGGAAGTTGTAGACAAAGAAGGAGAAATAGAGATAAGAGCAGGGGATTTGACAAAAAAAATAAATGTTTCATCTTTAGAGACGCAGACTCCTCCTGCCACCACATTACCTCCCACAACACCCGCCCCGACTCCTCCAGAGAATTCATTTTTCTATACGCTGATCGGAAAATTCATTCAGACAACGGTATATGAATATGAAATATATTTGGAGAGTGGAGATGTAAAACCTGTAGATGTGAATACTGTTCTCATTCCTTCAGTTTCAAGTTACCATTTTTCACAGCAAATTTTCAGTCAGAAAATTGAGTACAGTGAAGCTCCAGATAAAATAACTAAGAGAAAAGATGATTCCGTTAGGTATGAAAGAGCAGAGTGGACCAATCCTCCATCGGAAATAACTGTAAAAAGAACTGTAGAGTGTAAAAATATCGTGAGTTATTCTCCATTTATCACACAATCTAAATACCCTTTAGATACAAAATCTTTACCTTCCAGTATCAAGAAATATCTTGATCCTGAACAGGAAGTACAATGTGACGATCCTGGGATAAAAAATCTTGCACAGAGTCTGGTGAAAGGAGCTGAGTCAGAGATGGATGCAATAGTGAGGATACTGAACTGGGTGAGGTACAATGTTCAGTATACGTGCTCAAAGGATCTTAAAGTATGTGAAGGTGTTTCATTTGGTGATGCAAAAAGAACTCTCAAGTACAAAAAGGGGAACTGTGTAAACTTTGCGAACTTATCGATCGCATTACTGAGAGCTGCAGGGATACCGGCAAAACAATCAGGAGGATATGTCGCTGATACTGAGTGTGAGTCTGCAGCAGTTCATGCTTGGGTATCTGTTTACATTCCAGAAAAGGGATTTGTGGAGTTTGAGTCTTCATACTGGATGCCTAGATCAGGATTAGTGCCTGAAACAATACTTCTCCCACAGCACATACTTTTTGGATCAATCGGAATATCAAATGCAAATTTCAGTGAATTGAGCAGATC
>QMUN01000189.1 GCA_003660605.1 Thermococci archaeon | reverse complement strand
GGATATCGATCTTTAATTCCTTAGAATCAAGGTTAACTTCAACATAACAATCCCCTTTTTCTTCACTTCCTGAGATTCATATTTTGTCCATTTAAAATACCTCCATAGACTGATACCGATAGTTTTAACAGCTTTCATTATTACGTGATCAGCTTTAAATATCTTTTCTATGAAGGAGCACCGTTACACTCTGATGTAGTTCCTCCAGAGCTACATCTATGTGTTTTTGTTTTAAACACCCCCACATAAAACCGCATCGCTGGACATCCTTTGCACACCTTATGTACTGGGGACACTTTACACATGAAGAACGGCAGAGGTATATTTCCATGAGAGACTCTACTTCTCCAGAGCTCATGCGCCCACTTTTTAAGTAAAGAACACTTCAGCGAAGCTGAGTCCCATGGTATCTTCGGGATGTTTCTCCACATTCCAGCTACCATTTATGATCCGGCGGTATAACGAACACTCCGATAATCTTTCTGATACATTGTATTCGGTGAGTACAAGAGTGAGATAATTTTGAATGGGCATCAAAAACCTTAAAAGACAAATAAAAAAATATAAAAATATGAGTAATGGGAAATCATGGCGAGAAAAAATAGAAGGAGAGCATCCCAGTCACGGCAAAATAGTAAAAATACTCATTCCGAAACCTATTGACGTTGACGCTTTAATGCGCCAGATTTCCGAAGGAAATCTTGTTACAGATGAACAAATAAGAAATCGATTGGCAAGGGATAATAAAGCAGATGCCACATGCAGTAAGGTAACTGGAATCTTTATCAGAATCGCTGCTGAAGCAGCGGAAGAAGATTTGCAGAATGGAAAAAAACAGATAACTCCCTACTGGAGAGTAATTGCAAAAGACGGCAGTTTAAAACCTAAATTTCCCGGTGGAATCGACCATCAAAAGAAACTTCTGGAGAAAGAAGGACACAAGGTAATTCAGAAAGGAAAAAAGTACTTTGTCGTCGATTTTGAAAAAAGTTTGGTGAAGTTGTAAATGGAAAAGGACATGAAGTAATATCAGAGAGTGTGGAAGTCACTGTGGCAAAAACTAAAATCACTTTTACATTTATACTTGGAATATTCATCGCTATAGTCATTACACTTGTTATAGTAGTTTTCTCGAAAAAAAGATAATGTAAGTTCAAAATATGTAATAAAACCAAAGATAGAAGATTGAAGAAGCCACTTTTTATGCTCGTCGTTCATTTTACTTCAAAGCATCAATTACGTTATTCAACTCAATTTTTTTCCAGAAGCTAAATAATTTTCAATATTTTTTCTTGCTATTCTAACAAGTTCTCCCCCTTCTTCAAGAGTGAACATACTCTCTATGTTTTACGATATTTATATTTTTGCTTATTGAAAATCAGAAAAAAGAAAATTAAAGTGGGCACGTTATGCCCAATTTTTCTTGAATGTCTTCGCAGCACTTCAGAGCTTTTAGAAGTTCATTATTTGCATAAATAGAGTTTCCAGTTGTATTTGCATTGTTTATGTGTTCCTGCATCTCATCTAACAATGCTTGCACATCTCCAGGTACATCTTCCGGTAAATTCTCCTCGATGCACTGCAGACAGGTGTTCACCTGCCTCAAATGGTGTTTTGCAACAGGTATGAATGCAGCTACTACACTCACAAATTGTTGTACTTCCGGTTTCCAGTATCCCCAGATATCATTGTCTCCTGGAGTCTCTTCTTCTATCCAGTATACGAGCGTATCAGGAGTCATTGTGGTCATTCTTATATTAGTTTTAATCGAATCTTTCTCGCGAACAGCATATTCTTTTCCTGCCTTAAAATCGTAGAAATAGACATCCGCAGGCGGCAACGGTGGACCTGGCGGAGTATATCCATAAAGGAAAGCGTTCCTGTGATCTCCAAAGTAATACAAGAGATCTTCTTTTGTGTATGGGATAGGAAGTCTCAATGAATACGGATCCGGTGCACCTGTAATAATGAACTCCGTACCATTTGGCAGATATTTTCCGTATATGTGCCACGCATCCGTTCCTCCAGCGCCCCAATTATTAGGAGTTCCGTCTGGATCAGCCCTGTTGTCGTCCCAGAAGACGAGATTGCCGGTGGGCCAAGGGAATTTTTGGTCGTTAACAGCTATACAGATGGGAAACTCTGTTCCTGAAACAATAGAGTATCCATATATATCAGGTGCTGTTGCTGGATTGCGGGAATCTTCCCACGTAACGAAGCTGTCGCTCAGATATATCCAGGTAGGAGTTACCGCTGCATTTGTAATCATTGTCGTCGACGCATCCGAGAACTTGTAGAGGTAGAGAATGTTGGCTGTAGCATCTTGGTATACCAGATAATTAGAGGTCCAGTCATGGGCGAATTCGTTGTTGGGACTGTTTGCTATCGGTATGGTGGCTGTCGTTTGAAGATTGTACGCATAGATGTCTCCATTTGTCGGTGCCGGAAAAGTATTATAGTCATATATGACCCAGTTACCGCTGACACCGCAGAACCACTCGTTTGCCCCTGTAGTTGCGATGTTTATGTATGTTCCTGTACTCAGATCGTAGGCAATCACGTCGGAATCTCCTGCGAGGGTAAAGTAGGTGTAAGCAATGACGTAACGTCCTCCGTATATATACCCTCCTGACTGCATCGTCCCAACTCCCGTAAAGATGGGAAACGACGTCTTCGTGGCGATGTTATGACCCCACACGTCTATATCACCGCCGCCATTATCAACGTCATAGATTATGTAGCCATCTCCAATATATGTCAGGTATTCATCATTTAGTTGCGAGGATACAGTCCATTCGTCACCCGTGGACATGTTTCTGCAGAAAAGATCGTATCCTGTGGTTACAAAGTTGCGATCATCCACGTATGCGACATAAGGCCAGTCTATTCTGCATCTATCGATGTCATAAATATTATCTATCATTTTGTACGCGCTCTGCGCGCCCGTCGATGGAAATATTGCAATAG
>QMUN01000188.1 GCA_003660605.1 Thermococci archaeon | reverse complement strand
CCCTTTACTATGGTGCCTTCACAGGCAGGGCCTATAAGAGGATTTCCAAGAGGATTGGATGTTTTCGCTGTTTTGGGATCTGAGGAAGCGTTAAACATCTTGGAAGAAGAAGGTGACACAGATTACATAAAATACGACGAACAGATGGAAAAATTGAGAGATGAATTTTCTTCTTTAAACGAGAATGATTGGACACAAAATCTATACTGGAACTGGCTCTACAGTCTGCTTCCGTTAATAGATGAGGGAAAAGAAGGTTATCCGGAGTTCATGCAGAATAAAGCTTGGACCAGAAAGGAACTGTTCACTGCGTTGGGATCGTGGACTGAACTGAGACATGATACTATACTCTATGCAAAACAGAGTTATACAATAAAAGCAACAGCGATGCCCACGCCACCAGAAATGACAAAGGGGTACGTCGAGCCTCAGCCCTACGTATATGCACGACTTGCGTCTCTCACAAAAATGACAAGAGAAGGACTTGAAGAAAGAGGTTTGCTTTTGGATGAATACAAAACAAAACTTGAAGAACTGGAAAATCTGCTTTTGAAACTGAAAACTATATCTGAAAAAGAGCTTGAGAACAAAACTCTTAGCGACGAGGAATATGGTTTAATATGGAACATTGGAGAAACGCTGGAACAGTTATGTACATTTGAAACTGCTGTGGAATCTGAAGCAGATGAATCGATAGAGATAATAGCCGACGTACACACAGATACAAATACGTCACAAGTATTGGAAGAAGGAGTTGGAAATGCATTTACAATACTTGTAATCGTGAATGTAGAAGGAAAAACGTACATAACAGAAGGAGCAGTATTCTCTTACTACGAATTTAAATGGCCCATGAGTGACAGATTAACAGACGAGAAATGGCAGGAAATGGAAAAACCTGAACTCCCGAAATGGACAGAAGAATTTATTTCTTAATTTTTTTATTTTTCTATTTTAAACAAATCCATAGAAAGCTTTATAAAGGGTAACATGTTACCTACCATGAAAGGTAATATATTACCTTTCTTTAATCAACAAAAAAATAAGGTGAAAAAATGGAAAATAAGGAAAAAAAGTTGAAAAAGATATATATGCAGGCCATTGGTTTCTGGTTCGTCCTCATGATCCTGGGTATTGTGAATGGAATTATGAGGAATGATGTATACGGGCCTGCAATCGGGAATGAATTGTTGTCGCATCAGATTAGTACTGTGACAGGAATAGCATTATTTCTCGCCGGGATGTATGTATGGCTCAAATGGACAAACGCTCGATATTCGAAGAAGGATCTTCTAGTTATCGGTGTGATGTGGTTGGGAATGACTATCACTTTCGAGTTCATATTCGGACATTACATTGCGGGACATCCGTGGTCGAAACTACTCGCTGATTATAACATTTTTGAAGGTAGAGTATGGAGTCTGGTATTGTTGACTATCATAGTGGGACCCTACTTCGTCGGAAAATATATACTAAAAGGTTGTACAGATGCGATATAGCAAGATGTTAGAAATATTAAAACAGGATGGTAAATATGTCAAGTAAAGAGCTATTGATCTCAAAGGAGCAGAAGAAGGGACTTGTTTTTGTGGTTCTTTTGAATTTTCTTCAGTCTTTTGGCAGACTTTCTTTCGCGATCCTCGGTATACGCGGAGGAATAGATCAATTTTTGGATGCGCCAGTATCAGATACGACTTCTCTAATCCTGCACGTGATGTTTCTATTTCTGGGAGCAAGCGGGCTTGTTGCAACATACGGTCTTTGGAAAAAGCAAAAATGGGGATTTTGGGCAGTTATTTTTGTCAGTGTAACAACAATTATCTTTGACATTTGGGGAATTACAATACAGACAACAGCGGCAATGGGTTTCGTTGTGCCGGTACTGTCAATATGCTACTTTTATTTAAAAACGAGGGGATTAGAATGAAGGCACTGATCGCATATGGTACAAGATATGGCTCCACTACCGATATCGCAAATAAAATGGGAGAAATACTGACTGAAGAAGGTATAGATGTGAAGATTGTAAATCTGGCTGAGGAAAAAATAGATGATGTTTCCAATTACGATCTTATAATAATTGGAAGTTCCATAAAGATCGGAAGCTGGACGAAAAAATCCCTGGAATTTCTAGAACGATTCGAGTCCGATCTATCGAAAAAGAAAACTGCTTTTTTCGTATCTTGCTTGGATGCAAATGATCCAAAAAAGTGCAAAGAAGCAAGAGAGAATTACCTAGAGAAAGTAGCAAAAAAGTATCCTTCAATCAGGCCTTATAAGTTAGGTTTGTTTGGAGGAGTAATAGACATGAAGAAATACGGATTTGGGACAAAACTTATGGTGAAGGCACTTTCAAAAAATCTTGAAAAGCAAGGAATCGATATCAACAAGTCTAACGACTTTCGAAACTGGGAAGAAATCCAAAATTGGACAAGGGAAGTCTTAATTTAGTGAGGGAGATCAATGAATGATGAGACAAAGAGAAAAATTTTTGATATTTTTGGAAAAATATTTCTTTTATGTCATAGGATGGAATATATTGCTGATAAAGAACTAAAAAAGGACAATCTCACTGCCAGACAATGGCTATTGATCGCTACGATAGAAAAATTGTTTGAATATCCTCCTGCAATAAATGAAGTTGCTGATAAATTAAGTACATCCCATCAAAATGTAAAACAAATCGCAAATCAACTGGAAAAAAAAGGATTCATTATTATCGAAAGAGATGAAAATGATAAAAGAATATTGCGGCTGAAGGTGACAGAGAAAAATAGAAGATATTGGGACTCGAGGGCAGAAGAACATGAAAAATTTATTCTCTCTTTATTTAATTCACTGGAGGAAGAAGAAATACATAGATTCCATACATTAGTAAATAAATTATCAGAAAATATAGATAAATTTTATGAAAAAGCAAAAGAAATGTGATTGTAGTTAGATGTCTTTATAAATTTTTATTTTTCTTTTTT
>QMUN01000187.1 GCA_003660605.1 Thermococci archaeon | reverse complement strand
TCAGTATCTTATGTTCAAGTCTTCCAGGAATTAAAGCCTGGTACATTGCGTCCTTCCTGTGTGTTATACAATCCACAACAAGTACAGGCTCCTTTCTTTCAAAATCTCTTGTTTCTGTAAGATCAACAAAAGGTCCTTCACGATCTACATCTCTCGTAATACGTCCTTCAATAACGAACTCAGACTCTGCTGGTACCTCTAAATCCTTTGTTATGCATTTTGTCAGTGGTGTCTCGTCCAACGCGTTGGCAATGGATAACTCGTCTATGCCCTGTGGTGGCCCCAATGATGCTGCAATCATTACAGGTATGGAGCTTCCTATACATACAGCTATTTCTAGATCTCCCTCTATCTTATCATACGTAGTTCTCGTCTGTCTTTTTTTTATAAGTCTCGCAGTAAACTTATTCTTTCCTATCTTCATGAGCCTGTGATAACACATATTTCTTCCTGTCTCTGGATCCTTTACTATAGCAACACCTGCTGAAATATACTTTCCCCCATCGCCTGGAAGATGCTTGAGTATCGGGATAGTATCAAGATCAGGATCTTTAATGATTACTTCCTGACACGGTGCTTTTTTTATCATTTTTGGTTCTTTTGGATTTCTAAGAGCGTCAACTAATTTAAAAAGTAATTTATCCTTTGTAGTCCCCAATCCCTCTGCTATTATATCTCTACTCGATGTAATTCCTCCGAATACCGAAAAATCGTACCCTTTAACATTCTCAAATATAGTTGGTTTTTCATTAATAGAGTACATTATATTTGCTATCTCATACTCTGTAGAAACTTCTTTTTTTATACGTAAAAGTTTTTCTTCTTTTTCTAATTTATTTAAAAAATCGCGTAATTTCATGAAATCACCCTATTTTTGTCCTTAATGCCTGAAATCCTTCTTTCTCCATTGCAGATGCAACTTTTTCCTGGATTTCTTTCCCAGGTGTTAACGCAACCATACATCCTCCTACCCCCCCTCCTGTGAGTTTCGCACCTAAGGCTCCGTTATCTCTGGCAATTTCCACGAGAAAATTAAGTTCCTTTCCGTCTACCTCTATAGCCTGAAGCTGTTTATGATTTTCATTCATAAGTCCTCCAACACGATTCAGATCATATTCCAGAAGTGCTTCCCTTGCTTTATAAACAAGTTCTTCTGCTTCTTTGAATATTTTATTATATTTTTCTGGATATTTTTCCTTTCTTTCTCGAACACCTGCAACAACTTCTTTTGTATTTGCTACGACTCCAGTATTTCCCATTACTATCTCAACAGGTTTTTTGATCTTTAGTCTCTCTATTATGTTCTTTTCTCCTCTTTTAAACCATATCAATCCTCCGAAGGTAGCAGCTGTATTGTCTATACCGGAAGGTGTACCCGCAAACGCTTTCTCTCCCTCATATGCGGCATTATTGATCTCTTCGTCAGACAAATTTAAGCTGAACTCATCGTTTATGGCTCTTACGATAGCAACTAAGTTTGCGGCACTCGCACCGATGCCTGAAAATGTGGGAAGGTTTCCTCCTAATGTTATCTTAATTGGATTTTTCTCAACATCGAATCCTAAATACTCTGTCACCCTTTTCAGAGCCTCTTTCTGATGTCCTATTTTCTCTTTACTGTACCCCTTTGTTCCTTTTCTGTTGTCGATCAATTTAATGCCTTTTCCATTATATCTCACAACTTCTGCATCTGTTGTCAGATCAATAGCAGATGCAATCGCTGGAATACCGTGTACCACAAAATGTTCATTAAAAAGAATTACTTTTCCATACCCTTTTCCGAATCCCATATAATCCCTCCTTTATTTTCATAGATATTATACTGAAGTATTCTTTATTAAATTTACCTTAAAACAACAGAGCCGTAACCTACCACCGTACTCGTATCATGAGAAAATTCATAAGACGTGGAGTAATCTAAGATCTCTCCTTTCTTCACGTAATCTTTTAATGCGTAGATCATTGAAGAGACGCACCCGTATCCGCACATCGTATACCCCTTATCCACGATCTCATATATCTTTTCTGGATCCAATTTTATTATTGCATTCAAAGCTTCCATGTCTATTTTTTTCATATTTTCAAGAATATTTTCTTTAAAAGGTGTATATCTGTAAGCGTAGCCGTAATGCATCAAATCGCTGCTTGCGATTATCCCAATATTTCTGTTTTTTATAACTTTTTTTAACGCTTCTCCCAAATCTCCTGCCGTATCTATATCCTGCATTGCCATACAAATAGGTACAAATTTAACATCTTTTGACAGATACTGAAGAAATGGAAGCTGTACCTCTATTGAATGCTCGTATAAATGAGAAGTTTCATCGAAATCAAGGATATCACATTCTTCTAAAATTTCTTCTGCTATCTGAGAGTCTATTTTTATGTTCCCTAAAGGAGTCTCCCATTCTCCTTCCTTCATTACAGCTAAAGGCGATCCCATCCCGGTATGATTTGGGCCTATGATCACAAATGTTTCGGGAAAGCTTTCGGCCAGTGCTTTATAGCTGTAACTTTTTGTTTTTCCAGAATATACATATCCAGCATGCGGACACAGAACTCCAATTTTTCCATCATATTTTTTTATCTCAGGCTTTTTTCCAAAAAAATTCTCTATCTCTTTTCTTAGAATATCTGGATTGTGAGGATAAAAGCTTCCAGCTACTCTACTTTTTCTGATCATAATATTACTGTGTTTTAAGAGTTTATAAATTTATTCAAAATAAAAAAAGAAAAGATTTAATCTTCTATAGTTATAGCACCCTCCGGACACTGAGACTCGCAGAGCCTGCATGCTATGCATGCATCCTCGTTAACAGGAACAGCTTTTCCGTCCTTTATCTCGTAAACATCAACAGGACAGTTCTCTGCACATGTCCCACAGCCTATACATTTTTCTTTATCAACTATTACCTTTGGCATTGAATCACCGTTCAAAGATTTTTTGTTTACTTTATTAAGGTTTCGGTTTCAAAGTATCTCAGT